>DATKXQ010000167.1:0-7046 GCA_035528975.1 bacterium | reverse complement strand
GGCCAGCGTCGCCAGCAAGGAAAGCAAGCCCTCCCGGAGGTCGGGGGGCGACGGCGGGTCGCCCGGGCCGAAGGGGATGTACGCCTTCACCTCGTCCCGGCTCAAAGGCGACGCGTTGTCGACGTCGAGGGCGGCGACGCGGTAGCGCGGCCCCTCCGCTACGACGAGGCGCGGAGGCCGTCCTTCTTCCTCCGTCAGTTCTACGGCCGCGTCCAGGTAGCCGGCGCGGAGGTAGAGCCGCTCCACCGCGGCGGTATCCACGCCGGCGGCGCCGGCGGCCGCCACCTCGATTTCGGCGTCGGCGAAGGCCGCGTTGCCTTCGATCTCCGGGCCGGCGGCGGCGAACGAGGCCGTCGTCATCGCGAACGTAATTATGCCTAGGGCCTTCAACATTAGAAATAGATATTGAGGTCGATCTGGCCGCGGTGGCGGGTGAGCTCCTCGTCGGGCCGGCGCTCGCCGTCGTAGGTGAAGATCAACGTCACGTATTGGCCCACGCCCTTGTTCACGCTCGCCTCCCAGGTGTGCGTTACGCCCGGCACCCGGAGAAGCAGCGTTTCGGACCCGGCGTAGCCCGAGACGTCGACCTGCGTTCTCTCGTACCATACGTTGACGACGCCGGATTCGGTCAGGCGGTACGTGGCTTCGGGCCGGACCTTCGTGCCTGCGATGTGCGTCGGCGCGCCGTTGTAGTCCTCGTGGCGCCGCGAGACCTCGAGCCGGGCCTTGACGTCCAACTGCGGCGTGAGGCCGTAAGTCGGCTCGAGGCCGTATATCATCTCGAGGGCTGCGGTGTTTTGGGGATGGCGCACGTTCTCCTCGACGACCGATTCCCATTCCCGGACGCGCTCGACGTCCGCCTGGACCGTAAGGGGCCGCATCGGCTCGCCGATTATCTCGCCGTAGCGCGACGTCCGCCAATCGCGGACCTGGCGCGAAGCCACGGTGCGGGTGAGGTCGTCTTTGGTCGAGTAGCGGGCCCGGGCCGTAAGGCGGCGGTTGACCGGCAGGAGCGTCAACGTGTACCGTTGTTCGAGACTGCTGTCCAGCGCGTCTTCCGCGAGCAGGTCCTGGAGCAGTGCCACGGCGAGGTGCCGCTGCGACGTGGAGGTGTTGCGCGCGTGAACGTAGAGGTCGGCGGCGGCGGCGTCGAGCCAGGGGGAGCGCTCCGCGGCGCCCCCGCGCGCGTCGTTGATGCGGAAGGGCTGGAGACCCAGCGTCACGGTCGCGTCCGGCTCGAGCACCCGGAACCGGCGGCCCGTGTAGCGGTATTTCTTGACGTAGATGGCGTCGGGGTCGTCCGGGTCGTAGATGTAGATGAAGCGGTTCGGGTTCCTCGGGTCGATCTCGCGCCGATAATCGCCGTCGCGGTCGGGCGCCACTTCGAATATCTCCTCGCGCTCGAATTCCTGGACGTTGTCCAGTTGGTAGCGGGTCCGCAGCGATACGGCGCGCTCGAGCGGCGTATAGTAGACTTCGACCAGCGACAGGTTGGCGGCGACGTCCGGCTCGTCCGGCGGATAAAAATCCTTGTCCGTCCGCGTGTATTCCGCGCTCGCGTTAAACAGCCCGGGGTATTCGTACGACGTGACGACGTTCTCCACGTTCTTGCGGTAATACGGCACGAAGGCTTGATGGTCGACTTCTTCGCCGCGGCCCGCGGTGTGGCCGAGGTGCAGGTTCCAGCCGGCCGCGGGCCGGACGCCGGTGCCGACCTCGAGCTCCTGGTCCAAAGTCCCGCCGTCGGGTACGCCGTCGATGGCGTAGTCGGCGCGGCGCTTTTTGTCGTATATGCGGACGTAGGGGCTGAACCGCCCCAGCGTATAAGATACCTTGCCGTTCTGCTCGCGCCGGATGTTCTCGTCGTACGTGAGCAGGTTTTTAGCTATGGATTGGTCGGAAGGTTCGGAAGGCCCCGCGCCCCTTTGGCCCCGGCGCCGTACGTAGTCCCAATCGTAGCTTACGTGGGGCCACCGTTCCGGCTCCCACCTCAGGGCCGCCGCGGTCCGTTTGCCTTTCTGGTAAATGTAGCCGTTCGCCGAAAGGCCGACGTACCGCTGGTGGATGCCGCCGTAGGAGGCGGAGGCCGAAAGCGCCGGCACGGGGCTTTCGGTCACCGTGGTTTCGTACATGTTGTACCCCGGAGGGCGGGCCAGGCCCGCGACCTCGTCCTCGAGGTCCCAATCCTGCAGGAAGGCGACGCCGTCCTCCCGGCCGAGGTTGCGGAAGCGGCCGTCCCGGGCCTCGACGACGTGCCGCACGTCGAGCTCGCCCAGCGGCCGGAAGAGCTCGACGGCGCCGAGGCGGACGGTGGCGGCGGCGGAGCCGGCCATGCCGGTGTCGTCGGCGTCGCCCACGACCGAGAACGTATTGGCGTCGAGGTCGCTGGTGGCCCCCTCGGCCTCCACCGTGACGAGGCGGCTCGGCGTGGCGGCCGCGGTTACGTCGAAGAGACTCTGGCGTTTGGGCAGGGGGAGCAATATCGTCTTCGGCATGTAGTCGCCGTTGCCCGGGCCGACGTAGAGGTACACGTACTTCCCGACCACCGGGTCCCATTGCCGGACGTACTCGCCCTGACCCTCGCCGACGTATTCGTATATCACGTCGCCGTTCTCGTCCCGGGCCACGACGCGGGCGCGCTCCTCGTCGTCGCCGACGCTCTCCAGCCATTTGCGGTAATCGGCCCCCAGGCCGAAGAAGTCCCGGTCGCGGTTGTCCTCTTCGTGCAGGTACAGCGCGCCGACGCTCACGGCGTCGCCGGCGAGGCGGGCCTCGGTCGTCGCGCCGAAGAAATCGCGTTGGTACTCCTCGGTCGTATATTGGAAATCCACCACGATGCGGTCCTGCGCGGAGATGGGGCGGCGGACCGTAAACGTTATCGTCGCCAGGTCGTAGTCCACGACGTAGTCGTTGTTCTCGCCCTCCTTGAGCTGGACGCCGTTGAGCCAGACGGTCTGGGTTCCGGGCAAGACGATGATGTCGTCGTCGTCGCGGGCCGCGAGCCGGTAGGGCCCCTGGACGCCGTCGACGCCGTAGAACTCGTTGGTGGCGAAGCGGCCGCGGGCGCGCGCGCCGTACGCGTTCGCCTCCCACGTCGGGTAGAAGGCCTCGGCCGCGATGCCCGTCAGGCGCCGTTGGTAGTCCGCGAAGCGGCGGCCGCTCACCTCGGCGTCGTAGTCGCCGAAGGTGGCCGCCAGGTGCCGGCCCTCCACGCGGACGCTGATCTTATCGACCGCCTCGATCTCCTCCGTGGCGCCGCCTCCCTCCAGCGGCAAGTCCTGGTCGGAGATTTCACCGGTGATCTTGACGTCGCCGACGTTTCCCCGGATGGAGAGGCGGAGGGATTGGTCGAAGTTATCGGTCCCTCCGGCGTTGCCGGCGCGGACCGTGAAAGTCTTGGAACCGGTGACGTCGAGCTGGGAGGGGGAGGCCGCGGCCTCCTCCAGGCGCTCCAGCTCTTCGGCCATGTCCTCGCCCTCCAGGGCCCGGCGATAATCCTCCGACTGTAAAAAGGGCAGGTATTCGTACGCGACGACCAGGGGCCCGGCGTACGGCGGCGCGGCGATTACCGTCAGCGCGCCGGCGTCGTAGTCGACGCGGTAGTCGACGCCGCGCTCCCAGACCCGGTCGCCGGCGCGCACGGCCTCGGAGCCGAAGAAGATGAACTTGTGCGGCAACTCGTAGGTGGCGCCGGCCTCGACGTCGGCGAACTCGACGGAGCCGCGCCCCGCGGCCAGCGTTTCGTGCCACCGCGGCGCCTCGTCGGCCGTCGCGGCCGCGGCGCCGACGAGTGCCAACCACGCGCCACAGCTTAAAAATCTCCGTCCAGGGTGCCGCCTCATTATATGAAAAGGCCCCCTCCCGGGGGTAGGGGCGCCGTCCTCGGCGCCGGCGGAGACGCGGGGAGCCGTTTTATCGCTCGCCCTCTTCCGGCAGCGGCACCCGCGGCGGTTTCTCGACCCGGTCCGGGAGGCGGTATTCCACCTCTAATACCTTTATTACGTTATTGTACGTATCCGCTACATATAATTTTCCGTCCGGCCCGAAGGCGAGGCCGCCGGGGTGGTTGAAATCCTTGTCCCCGCGGCCGAATTTCCCGTAATCCGTAAGGTAGCGGCCTTCGGCGTCGAACACGACGACGCGGTCGTTGCCGGTGTCGGCCGCGAAAATATTGCCGAAACGGTCCAGGCACACGGCCGAGGGATTCCGCAGCGCCTCGTTGCCCGTCCGGACCAGGACCGCGAGCGGATTGCCGAACCGGTCGAAGTACTGGAGGCGCGAGTTGCCGGCGTCGGCGACGACGGGCCGGCCGTTCTTGTCGAGCGCCACCCCCGTCGGCAGGTTGAGCTTGCCGAGGTCGGTGCCGTAATAGCCCACCTCGAGCGTCACGTCGCCCAGGGCGTTTATCCTCTTGACCTTGTGGTTGCCGGCGTCCGCGACCCAGAGGTTTCCCAGGTTGTCCACGGCCAGGCCGGCCGGTTGTTCGAACTGGCTCGCGATCTTCTGCGTTTGGCCGTACGATTTGAGATATTTACCGTAAATGTCGTACCGGTGAATAACGTCGCGTTCGCGGTCGCTCACGTAGATATAAAGCTCCTGGTCCACGGCGATTCCCCGCGGCGAGACCAGGCCTTCCCCTTCCCAGCCGAAGCGGCCGAAGGAGGTGTCGAAGTCGCCCCCCGCGCCGAACCTCTGGACGCGGATATTCCGCGTATCGACGACGTATAGCCTCCCGGCGGCGTCGAAGGCCACGTCCGCGGGCTCGTTGAACTGGCCGTCGCCGCGGCCCGCTTCGCCGATTACGTCGACAATTTTAAGACCCTTGGGCACGGTGGCCCGCTCGTCGCCGCCGATGGTCACGGCGCCGACCCGCGACGTTAAAGCCGTCGCCACGATGATAGTGGCGACGGCTGAGGTCTTCGCGATTGCGCTCGTTATGGGGCGAGCCACTGTCGTTTTTCGGTAGATATTAGAATAGGTAACCGACGGCGAACCGGTGCCGATCGCCGTAGGCCTCTCCCTCCGGCACGCGCGCGTAGTCGAAGCTGAGGTTTTTAAAGGAGAAACCGAACCCCAAGGTTAAACCGTTTATTACGCCGGCCTTGTCGCGGTAGTACCCGGCCCGGACGGCGACCATCTTGGCGTACATGTATTCGGCGCCGCCCGAGTACACCGCCTGGCCGAACTCCTCGCTCAGGCCGTCGCCGAGGTTCATCAGGAGCTTCGAGCCGTCGGCGACCGCGGTGAGGTCGTTTAGGTCGGTAGAAAGTATTTTATACCCCAGGCCGAAACGGACCGTCCGCGGCGGCGGATACGATACGACGTATTCTTGCCTTTTTTTCTCGTCTATTCGCGTCCCCGATTGGTTCTGGCCGACGTTGGTGAAGGCCAGGCCGGAGCTCAGGCCCTTGAGCGGCGTTTTGTAAAGTACGCCGGCGTTGCCGAGGACCTGGTCGTTGACGCCGCCGGGGAGGTCCGTCAGGTGTTCGTAGACGTACGTGACGCCGGCGCCCACGCCCAGGTTCGGCGCGAGCGGGTAGCTCCAGTACAGGGATGGCGCGGCGCCGTAGCTGTGCATCGTGCCGAGGACGTTGTTTTGCGTGTCGGTAATGTCGCTCGTGCCGGCGTCGCTGTATATTATGTCCCCGCAGAACGTGCCGTATTTACCGGTTTTGTAAGACACCGCGACATAGTCGTAGAACATGTCCTTGAGCTCGCCGACTCCCCGCGGCTCGTGCATGACGGTTATGCCGTTCTTCTCCTGGAGCGCGAGGCCTCCCGGATTGTAGAACGAGGCGTTGACGTCGTCGGCCAGGCCGGTGAAAGCTTTACCGAACCCGCCCGGGCGAGAGCCGGGCTCGATATAGAGCCATATGAAGTTCGCGGAGTCCTTCGTATCCGCCCAGGACCCGGCCGCCACCAGCAACGTTGCCGCTATTAGAATTAGCGTTATCTTTTTCATTTCGTAACCCCCTTACTCTGCATATTATAACCTTAAGCTGTTTTAAAATCAAGCGGAAAGCGCGGCCTATACCCTCGTATCGCTTCATAGGCAACGGCGGCGTTATACGGGGCAAAGGTTTTAGGCCGGGAATGTGATTGACTTGCCCGGTCGCCGGTGTTATTTTTTAGAAATTAAGCTTTCCGGAGGTACGTAATGAGTCATTTGTGGGAAACGGACCCGGACGTCGCGGCCGCGGTCCTCGGCGAAATCCGCCGCCAGAGCGAGACGCTGGAGCTCATCGCCAGCGAGAACTTCGTGAGCGAGGCCGTGCTCGAGGCCGTCGGCTCCGTCATGACCAACAAGTACGCCGAGGGTTACCCGGGACGCCGGTACTACGGCGGCTGCCAGTACGTCGACGTCGGCGAGTCCCTCGCCATCGAGCGCGCCAAGCAACTCTTCGGCGCCGAGCACGTTAACGTCCAGCCCCACTCGGGGACGCAGGCCAACATGGCCGTCTACTTCACCGCGCTCGAGCCGGGCGACACGATGTTCGGCATGAACCTGAGCCACGGCGGCCACCTCAGCCACGGCCACCCCATAAACTTCTCGGGCAAATATTTCAACGTCGTCCAGTACGGCGTGCGACAGGACGACGAGACCGTCGACTTCGACGCGCTGCGCGACCTCGCCCGCGAGCACAAGCCCAAGCTGATTATGGTGGGCGCGAGCGCCTATCCCCGGACCCTCGACTTCACGAAATTCCGCGAGATATGCGACGAGGGGGGCGCGGTGATGGTGGCGGACATCGCCCATATCGCGGGCCTCGTCGCCACCGGCCTTCACCCGTCGCCGGTGGGCGTCGCCGACTACGTGACCACCACCACCCACAAGACGCTGCGGGGGCCGCGGGCCGGGATGATAATGTGCAACGAGGACCGCGCGAAGGACCTCGACCGCGTCGTCTTCCCCGGCATCCAGGGCGGGCCGCTGATGCACGTCATCGCCGCGAAGGCGGTGTGCTTCGCCGAGGCGCTCAAGCCCTCGTTCAAAGATTACCAGAAGCAGATCGTCGCCAACGCCGCGGCGCTGGCGGCGCGGCTGG
>DATKXQ010000166.1:0-3437 GCA_035528975.1 bacterium | reverse complement strand
CTGGCGCTGGCGACGCCGGTGCAGTTTTACGCGGGGTGGCAGTTCTACGTGAAGATGGTGCGGGGAATAAGGCACGGCGTCCTCGGCATGGACGCCCTCATCGCGATGGGTACGAGTACCGCCTACCTCTACAGTCTGTACGAGCTGTTGTTCGGCGCCGCTCATCACTACTACTTCGAGACGGCGGCGATGATCATCACGCTCATCCTCTTCGGCCGCTGGTTGGAGAATCGCGCCAAGGGTCGGGCCTCCGCGGCCATACAGAAGCTCCTCGAGCTTACGCCGCCCATCGCGCACAAGATCGTGGACGGCGAGGAGCGGGACGTCGCGGTGGAGGAGGTCGTAGTCGGCGACCGGCTGCTCGTCAAGCCGGGCGAGCGGATTCCGGTCGACGGGAACGTCGCGGCCGGCGCCTCGGCGGTGGACGAGTCCATGCTCACCGGCGAGCCGATGCCGGCGCGCAAGGGCCCGGGCGACGCCGTCGTCGGCGGTACCGTGAACCAGACGGGCGCCCTCACGGTAGAGGCGACGAAAGTCGGCGCCGATACGGTCCTGGCGCAGATCGTCCGCATGGTGGAGGAGGCGCAGGGCTCCAAGGCGCCGGTTCAAAAGTTGGCGGACAAGGTGGCCGGGGTATTCGTGCCCTCGGTCATCGCCATCGCGGCGGTGACGTTTGCGGCGTGGCTGCTCACCGGCCACGCCTTCGAGCCGGCCGTCATCGCCGCGGTCGCCGTTCTGGTTATCGCGTGCCCGTGCGCGCTGGGCCTCGCGACCCCCACCGCGGTAACGGTGGGGACCGGCAAGGGCGCCGAGTTGGGCGTATTGTTCCGGGACGCCGAGAGCCTGGAGCTCATGGGGCGCGTCACCGTCGTCGCCTTCGACAAGACCGGGACCATAACGAAGGGAGCGCCGGCCGTGGTGGAATACGTCCCCGCGGAGGGGGGCTCCGCGGAGGGGCTGGCGACGTACGCGGCCGCCGTCGAGCGGCTGAGCGAGCATCCCCTCGCCGCGGCCGTGGTCGCCGGGGCGGAGGAGCGAGGCCTCGAGGCGCCCGACGTTACGGATTTCGATTCGACGACCGGCCGCGGCGTCGCGGCCACGGTCGGCGGGGAGCGCGTGCTGGTGGGTAGCGTACGCTTCATGGGCGAGAACGGCGTCTCGCTCGAGGGCCTGGAGGGCCGCCTGGCGGAGATGGAAGCGCAGGGCGTCACCGCGGTGGCCGCGGCGCGCGACGGGAAGCTCCTGGGCCTTATCGGGATCGCGGACGAGGTGAAGGCCGGCGCCCGGGAGGCGATATCCGCGCTCGCCTCGCTGGGGCTGCGGACGGTAATGCTCACGGGGGACAACGAGGCCACCGCGGCCGTGATCGCCGCGGCGGTGGGCATATCCGAGGTCCGGGCGCGGCTCCTGCCGGGCGACAAGCTCGAGGCGCTGCGAAAGCTGAAGGCGGGGGGGGAGGTCGTCGCGATGGTGGGGGACGGCATCAACGACGCGCCGGCCCTCGCCGCCGCGGACGTCGGCGTCGCCCTCGGTACCGGGACGGATATCGCGCTCGAAGCCGCGGACGTGGCGCTGATGTCCGGGGAGCTGGCGGGCGTTCCGCGGGCGTACCGGCTCAGCCGCCGGACCCTCCGCAACATCAAACAGAACCTGTTCTTCGCGTTCTTCTACAACACCGCGGCCATCCCGCTGGCGGCCCTGGGTTTTTTGAACCCGATGATCGCGGCCGGGGCGATGGCGATGTCGTCGGTGTCGGTGGTCACCAACGCGCTGCGGCTGAAGCGTTTCCGCGGAGATGCTTAGTTTGGTAGCCGACAGGAATGTCGGCTCCCCGATTGGTACTATATAAGTTACTGCCGGCCGACAGGAATGTCGGCCCCACGGATGTCTGCCCCATTAAAGCCGGCCCCATACGTTCGCTCCCACCAAAGACGAATCTCCCCCGGTGCCGTCAGGTGTTACCACCTGACGGCGGCCCCCGCTATAATGAGGAGCGGCGGATTTAAAATCCGCCGCTTCGTGATATAAATATACAGTATAAAACTTCGCGCCTGCGCGGCGGGCCGCGTTCGGGCCGGTTAATTATTTATTCTCACGAGCGGTATTTTATGGTAGAATGTAATCCGTTGGCGTAATTCTTATTTTTAGGCGCGCGAAATACTTATATTTTGGCCTTGATTCGTCTTAATTATAGCAGGAAATAACCGCCGTACATGAGGACATATCTCACATAAAGGCGTTTTCACGACGTTAAATTATTGAGTTAAAGATAGGTATTGCATACCGCGACGTAGAAGTGATGGACTGCGAGGAGACACGCCGCGGCGCGGCGTTTCGAGAAGGAGGTTCGTTTATGTCCAAGGTAAGGGTCGGCATTATCGGCGTGGGGAACTGCGCCTCGAGTTTCGTCCAGGGCGTGGAGTACTACAAGAACGCGCCGGAGGACGAGGCCGTCCCGGGGTTGATGCACGTCAACCTGGGCGGCTACCACGTCCGGGACATCGAGTTCGTCGCGGCTTTCGACATCGACCGCAACAAGGTGGGCCGCGACGTCGCGGAGGCCATCTACACCTCCCCGAACAATACCTATAAATTCTGCGACGTGCCGAAGCTCGGCGTCAAGGTGGAGCGCGGCATGACGCACGACGGCCTGGGGAAATACCTGAAGCAGGTAATCGAGAAGGCCCCCGGCCCCACCGCCGACATCGTCGAGATCCTCAAGCGGACGAAGTGCGACGTCGTCGTCTCGTACCTGCCGGTGGGCTCGGAGATGGCGACGAAGTGGTACGTGGAGAAGGTCCTGGACGCCGGCTGCGCGTTCGTCAACTGCATCCCGGTCTTCATCGCCCAGGAGAAGTACTGGCAGAAGGAGTTCGAGAAGCGCGGCCTGCCGGTCATCGGCGACGACATCAAGTCGCAGGTCGGCTCCACCATTATCCACCGCGTCCTGACCAACCTCTACAACGACCGCGGCGTGCGGCTGGAACGGACGTACCAGCTCAACGTCGGCGGCAACATGGACTTCTACAACATGCTCGAGCGCGAGCGGCTGGAGTCCAAGAAGGTATCGCAGACGCAGGCCGTGACGTCGCAGCTCGCGTTCGACATCGGCGCCGAGAACATCCACATCGGCCCCAGCGACTACGTCGCCTGGCTGACCGACCGCAAGTGGGCGTTCATCCGGTTGGAGGGGCGGACCTTCGGCGACGTGCCGCTCAACCTGGAGCTCAAGCTCGAGGTGTGGGACAGCCCCAACTCCGCCGGCATCGTCATCGACGCCGTGCGGTGCTCGAAGCTCGCGCTCGACCGCGGCATCGCCGGCTCGCTCATCGCGCCGTCGTCCTACTTCATGAAGTCGCCGCCGCGGCAGTTCCCCGACGACGTGTGCCGCCGGATGGTGGAGGACTTCATCGCCGGCAAGGGGGTCGACAACGAGC
>DATKXQ010000165.1:0-3444 GCA_035528975.1 bacterium | reverse complement strand
TTGGAGACCTGGAGCGGCTCGTACAGGTCGATGCGCGACCACTTGGCGAGCTCAACCAAAAGCGGCAGGCCGGCGACGCGCCCCCCGGCGAGCTCGAGCGAGCCCTTGCCGCCGAACGAGCTCTTCACGTCGTCGTACGTCGTCCCCTCCGCCGAGAACGTAACGTCGGCGGAAAACCGGCCCGTGACGACGTTCTCCAAATACTTGTTCTCGTTGAGATATACGCCGAGGCGGGCGCCGCGCACCGCCGCCGAGCAAGTGTACTTAGGCCGACCCTGCAAGTACACCGTCATCTGCGATTTGACCTTCCCGTCGTACGCGGCGAAGTCTAATTTGCTTATGTTCAATATGCCGCTGCCGTATTCGAATTCGGCTTCCAGATTCCTGGTATCCACCGTCAAGACTTTGCATTTCTTGAAACGAACCCGCCCCTGGGCCGATATATCCTTCCCCGGTAAGCCCCGCGGCCCGGTCCCTCGCTCCTCCTCGCGAAGCCCCGCCCCTTTCGAGGGCAGCGCCGCGTCGAGGTCCATCTCGTCGGCGACGGCGACGAAATCGATGCGCGGCGTCTCGAAACCCTGCCAGCCGCCGCCGATTTCGAATTCTTTTCCCGCGAGGCGGCCTTTTATCTTGCCGGCCTTAATCTTATAACCGTCGCAATACGCCGTGCCGGCGAGGCCCTGGAAAGGAACCGCGAACGGCTTCAACCGTGCCCGGCAATCGAGGAGTTCCACCGTACCGTCGATAGACGTGCGGCCGGCCGAGGATAACTCGCCGTCGACGTCGACGTTGAGTCGCATGGGGCCGGCCAGCAGGTACGGCTCCGGCACGCCCAGCGCCAGGGCCGCCACCTCGAGCGGCATCGCGCCCTCTATCTTCAGCTGGAACGGCCAGTTCTCGGCGGGCGTTATCTTCCCGTACCCCTTGAAGCCGCCCTTGTCGGTTTGCCCGTGGAAACTTTCGATGACGTATTTATCGCCGGCAAAATGGACCTTCGCCGCGACGTTGGTTATGCCCTCGCCTTCCGCGGGCTTCACCGCGGCCTTCTTGAGTTCCAGGTCGCCGCGAACGTCCGGCCGCCGACCCTCGCCCCACTTCCCCTTGACGGTGAGGCTCAAGTCCATCTCGCCCTTCAAATCGGCCTCGGCGAACCGCGGCGCCAGAGCGGGCAGAACCTGCTCGAGCGCCATGCGTTTCCCCGTCAACGTAACGTCCACGTCTTTTTCGCCCGGGCCCGTCTGGAGCTCGCCGGCGACGCTGAGCCGCGCCTTGCCGAAGAGGAAGTCGAGCTCGTCGAGGAACAATCGGCCGCCGGGGACTTCGGGTCGGTACCGCATTTTGCCCTCGGCGGCGATAGCCATGCCGCCGGCGGCCTCGCCCGCGGCCGCCGCGAATTTCATCTTCTCGGCGTTCAACTTCCCGCGCACCTCGAGCTCTTCGCCCCAGGCCACTCTGGACCGGAGGCGGCCCGATACGCCGTCCAGGAGCACCGTCCGCTTTTTACCCGTGTAGCGGACGAAACCCTCTTTTACGTTCACGGTTCCGCGGAAGGACGGCGCCTTACCCGCTTCGCCGAAACTCAGGTCGCCCGGCGCGAGGTCGGCGCGCGGCCGGACGAACTCGACCGCGGCTACGGCGGGCCTTAACGTCACGAAGCCGAAATAAGATAAACCCAGCTTCAGCTCGTCGGTCCGAATAATCTCTTTGCCGGCGGCGTTGATAAAAGCGGCGTCGGCCAAAGCGACCGCCGGCCGCGGGAAAAGTTTGAACGTCGCTTTGGCGTAACGCAGCTCGACGCCCGGGCCCTCCCTCATCGCGGCCGCGAAAGCCTCCGCCACGCGGTCCTTGCCGACCACCGCCGGCGCTACCGCGGCGTAGTAGAGCACCCCCAGCGCTACCAGCGCCAACGCGACGACGAAGATTATCAGCCTACGCTTTTTCATAACAGTAATTCGGCAAACTTATACCATAGGCCGCCGCCGGAGCCAAACTAAATATCTCCGCGCGGAAGCTAACGCCGCCGCCCCTCGGCGCCGCGCGCCTTGCGACACCGGCCGCATTCTATGCACAACGTCGCGTCAAAATCCTCGCCGCCCTCCGTCATCGCCGCCGTCGGGCAAACGCCCGCGTGCTCGCGGTCGTATTTCCGCCCCGCCCCCGAGGCCCTTCGGCCCAGCGCCGCCACTTCGCCCAGGAAGGCGCCCGCCCCGCATAAATAGCGACAAAAAAAGCGATAGTGGAAAATCGAAGCCGCCAGGACCGCTATCAAAAACAATAGCGACACACCGGCCGCGCCGTACGCGAAGAGGTCGTCGAACGGCTCGTACGAGGCCGCGCCCAGGTCCCGCGTCGCGACGATCGCGGCTACGACGACGCACATAATAATGAAACGCAACCCGTTCAGGCGGCGGCCGAACGCCGGCGCCACCGTCAACTTCTTAAACGGCAGCTTGTATAACAGCTCGCTCGCCGCGCCGAAGGGACACAGCCACCCGCAATATATGTTGCCGAAAAAAAGCCCCAACGCCACGCTCCCCCCCAATAATAAGTAGAGGGAAAGCCGAGGGCCGAAAGGCGGGAACTTCAGCAAGGCGAAACGTCCCACGTCGCCTATCGACACGAACCGGCCCGCCCAAAAGCCCAGCACGCCCACCGCGGCGCAAGCGAGGACGACGCGAACGATTTCCGCGGGGCGCCGCCGCGCCCACACCGCGGCGCCGAAGAACGCGGCCCCCACCAGCGCCCACGGCCAGTCCCACCCCTCGTTTTCGCTTCCGAGTACTACGTCCCGCCCGAGCGCCTCGGCCACGATTTTGCGGGCCGTTACGCGCGCCGCGGCGGCGAAGGCCTCGCTCGTCACGGTCGCGCGGGTAATGGCATCCACGTCCCGACCCGGCTCGAGCGGCGCCGTCGCCGCCAGGCCCGCGAAGGAGGATAAGAAATCCGCGACTCCGCCCAGGTAAGACGGCGTCTCGTTGTGGCGGATTAAAACGACGCGCTCGATATTCCCGTCGCCGTCGACGACGACCAGGAGGTCGAACGGGCCGCCGTAACCGGCTAGCTCCGGAGCGAAGACGGCGCTCTCACCGGCGTACAGCGTCTGGTCGCCGCGCCTGATACGCCAATAGGGCGCCCTGCCGCCGAGCCGCTCCGGGCGCTCCGTCGCGCCCACCAGCAGGGCCACGCGGTCCGCGTCCAGCGGCTTCGGCGGCGGCTCGACGTGCCGGCCCCAAAAATACGACGCCGTGAGAACCGCGGCCGCGGCCGAAACAACCGCCAGCCGGCGAAGCCACGGGCGCCGGCGCCTCACTCCTTTCTCAGTCATAGACCGCATACATTATAAGTCCAGGGCGGGCTCCCCTCAAGAGATATCGACCTTGCGGCGAAATATCGGCGGTGGTAGAATCGGCGTATGATTTACGTACTCGTCCTCGGCCTCGTATC
>DATKXQ010000164.1:0-6915 GCA_035528975.1 bacterium | reverse complement strand
CGAGCTCGTGTTCCTCGCCGGGGACGCAGCACAGCAAGGCTTTGCGGCGGCCGCGTTCTCCGGCCGGGGCGGCTGCGGGCAGTCGGCCGACTACGTCGCGGCAAATCTCGGCGGCGGCGTGTTCCTCGGCGACCCCTATGCGGTTGTATTGCCAGAGCGTTCCCACCTCGCCCAGGGCGGGGAGCAGCACGTAGTCGATTATTTCTTCGAGCGGCGTACTTTTTTTCAGGAGGTCCAAAACGTAGTCGGCGGCCCCGCGTTTATTGGCGTCCAGAATTAGTTCTAAAAACCGGCGCGCGGCGGGGGGCGTCGGGACTTCGGGCGGCCTTGCGGCGGGCAGCGCGGGAAGGTCGTCGAGGAGAAGCTCGAGGGGTCGCGACAGCTCGGCGGAGGCCGGCGGCGCGATCTTGAAATATATACCGTTGATCCAAGCGACGACCGTATCGCGGACGTGTCCCTCGCCGAACCCCCTATTCTTCATCAAGGACGCGTACCAGCCGACCTCTTCCGCCAACGGCTCGTACAGGCCGAGTTCGAAACAGGCCGCGAGTAGGCCGCCCAGGAATTCGCAAGATTCCTTGATAGCGCGCAGTTTTTCCGGAGGGCACTGTTCATCGCAGTACTCGGATTCCACGACGATTTTATCTCCGACCAGGATGGAAAGCGACGGCAGGGCTTGTCGGAAAGCCCGGGCCGCGGAGGGAGTCGCCGGCGAGAGTGCGGCGAGCGCTTTTTTTGTCTCCGTTAGTCCGTTCGCGGCCATAAGCTCCCCGTCGGGGACGGCGGTTTACGCTATAGCCACTTCTTCCTTTTGAAGAATAATACCATCAACAGCGCGAGAGCGACGACGACGAGCCATACGGCCGGATAGCTCCAGCGCCAACCCAACTCCGGCATATGTCGGAAATTCATGCCGTAGATGCCGGCTAAGAACGTCAGGGGTATGAAGATCGTCGCGATTATAGTGAGGACCTTCATGACCTCGTTCATCTTGTTGCTTACGGTCGAAAGGTACAGGTCCAGCATGCCGGAGAGTACGTCGCGGTAGGTTTCTACCGCATCTATGACTTGAATCGTATGGTCGTAGATATCTTTTAAGAATATGCCGGTCGGTTCTCGGATGAGGGGAGTATCGCCTCGCCCCAACGCGTTAACGACCTCCCGCAAGGGCCATACGGATTTACGCAGGAGTATCATTTCCCGTTTCAATTCGTGAATATGTTGCAACGTTTCCGGCGTCGGGTTTTGCAAAAGGTCCTCTTCCAACGACTCGACCTGTTCGCCGATTTTCTCGAGTATTACGAAATAATTGTCTACTACGGCGTCGAGCAGCGCGTACGCCAGGTAGTCCGCTCCCGCTTTCCGGATGCGCCCCTTCGAATTCTTAATCCTATTGCGTACCGGGTCGAACACGTCCCCGGCCTTTTCCTGAAACGAGAGGACGTAGTCCGCGCCGAGGATAATACTGAGCTGTTCGGTATCTATTTCGTCGTTTTCTTCGTCGTACGCCAACATCTTTACAACCACGAACAAGTACTCGCCGAAATCCTCGGCCTTAGGCCGGTGGTCCGTATTGACGATGTCTTCGAGGACGAGCGGGTGCAACCCGAAGCATTTGCCCATATCCTCGATCACGTCCAGGCGGTGGACGCCGTCCACGTTTATCCACGTCACGCCGGGTTTGCCTTTGAAAGCGAGGCACTCGGCGGCGTCCCCGGTTGCTACCTCGCGATACCGGTCCTCGTCGTAGGCGATAATCGCAATCTCTACGGGCGCGGTTTTTTCTTCGCCGACGTGGACGAGCGTACCCGGGGGAAGGCCGGCTTTTTGCGACATGCGTTTGAATATTCGAACCACGTCGATTCCTCTCGGTTTCGTAATTATCTTGAGCCGCCGTGGCGAAGCCCTATGCTCGAAGCGGCGCTTAAACGCGTAGGACTATTTTTCGAAATGGTTGGCGAGGGCCCGTACCCTTTCAAACGTCTTCGTGCCCGCGCTTCGTGTAGTACGTAATATCGCTGAAGGCCCTGTAGCCCGACTTCTCGAAAAAGGCCTTGGAGTCGACGTTCCAATCTTCGACCAGGCAAACGGATATGTTTATACCGAGCGCCGCGAGGCGCCGCTCCACTTCGGCGAGCAATTCGCCGGCCAGGCCGCGACGTCGGTAGGACGGGGAAACGGCGAGGCGGTTTACCCAACCCTTGCGGCCGTCGTGGGTGCCGAGGACGGCGCCCGCCAACCTGCCGTCCACCTCGGCGACGAGGTAGACCGCCGTGGTTTCCTTGCTTTGCCGCTCGAGCTCGGCCCGGGCATCGCGGCCTTTAGGTCTATAAGGCAAGCCGGCCGATTCCCAAAGTGCCAGCAAATCGTCGTAGTCGCCGATGCGGAAATTCCGAATAACGGCTTGCAAGAGGTTACCTTTCCGGTCGTCCATAAACCGTTTATCCCATTCCATTAAACGCGCTTACGTTTGGAAGCGGGGGAGCCGACGATGCTCCCCCGCGCCGTACCTCGGCCTACTTCTTCTTAAGCGTGGCCGCGATGATGACCAGGTATACCGCGGCTAAAGCGACGAGGATGTAGACGATGCGGGCGATGAAGTAAACGCTCCCGAATATCCAGGCGACGAGGTCGAAGCCGAATATTCCTACCAGGCCCCAGTTCAAGCCCCCGACGATAACTAGAATCAGTGCGACCCAATCCAGCGCGTTCAAGTTCTTCATTTATTTCACCTCCTTGAGCGGCCGGCTGGAAGCCGAGTGAAGGGAAAGAAATTAATGAAGGTTACCCCTTGGCGTTATTCCCCGGTAAATAAGCCGCGCCGTCGCCGCCGGCGCTTTAACGGATTAATTGTTTTAATGCCGCCTCGGCCGTCGGGAACTCGAATTTAAAACCGGCGGCCGGAAGCCTCGCGGGCGTTACTTTCGCGCTCGCCAGGAGTAGCGCGTCGGCCATATCTCCGTAGAGGGCCCGTAGCGCGAATGCCGGAACCGGCCACCACCACGGCCTCCGTAAAACGCGGCCGACGGCGCGGGAGAAATCGTTGTTCCGGATCGCTTCGGGCGCGCACAAGTTGAAGATACCTCTCGCGGCGGGATTTTCCACGAGGAAAGTAATCGCGCCGATTTCGTCGAGGTAGTGTATCCACGGGAACCATTGGCGGCCGCCGCCCAGGGGGCCGCCGGCGAAAAGCTTGAAGGGTCGTATTAAGCGCGGGAAAGCTCCGCCGTCGGCGCCGAGGACCAGGCCGCTGCGGATGATAACGCGCCTTACCCCCAGGGCCTCGACCGCTTCGGTGGAGGCCTCCCATTTGCGCACGACTTCCGCCAAGAAGCCGTCGCCGGCCGGCGAAGCTTCATCCAACTCGTCGTCGCCCCGCGAGCCGTAGTAGCCTACGGCCGAAGCTTGAACCAGCACCGCGGGTTTTACCCGAGCCGTGGCCACGGCGTCGACGACGGCGGCCCCGGCGGCCAGGCGGCTTTGCAAGATCGTTTCTTTGTAGTCTTCGGTCCAGCGCCGGCCCGCGATATTGGCGCCGGCCAGGTTGACGAGGGCGTCGGCGCCGTCTGCGTACGAGCGCCACCCGTCCGCCGTCCGGCCGTCCCATCTTAAATACCGTAGGCGTCGGCCTTGCGATTTCCCGCCCGCGTTCGCTCTCCGCGTGAGTACGGCGACGTCGTAACCCGCGGCCTGAAGTCGTCGGCTCAACCCCGTGCCGATAAAGCCGGTACCGCCTGTTATTATTGCCAACATAGCGCGACCGCGGCAAGTTACGTTCGAAATGACGGCGTGCCGTTCCCTCGCATATTTACGTAACATCTCCCTGCGCCCCTCGGGCCCCGCCCCCCCGCGTATATTACCGCGAGCGACATCTTTTATCAACACTAATTGCGAAAGGCGGTTGGAGCCGCCTTTCGGGGGCGGGGGCAGTCGCCGGCCGGTTTATTGCTCTGGGTTCGCACGGGAAATTATTTATTGACAATTTACTAATAACTATGTTATAAGTAACGCTAAACCAAGGGCTCCGGGCCCTTGAAATCCAATAATGAGAGGAAGATCGCAGTAATGACGGATGAAACAACGGCATCGACGGAAGCGGAACAAGTAAAGGACGCTAAGGACGAGCGACCGCACCCGAAAACTCGGGTAGAACACCGGATGGAGCCGGTACAAGGGGACGCCGAAGCGTTCGACGCCGCGGAGTTCGAGGAACAGGCCGGCCTCTACGAAGA
The DNA here is from genome assembly GCA_035528975.1 of bacterium. GTDB lineage: Bacteria > RBG-13-66-14 > B26-G2 > WVWN01 > WVWN01 > WVWN01. The sequence goes on along the minus strand of DATKXQ010000164.1, from coordinate 2,683 downwards.
TTCGTTTCGAGATATCGAAGAGAACGAAATCGTTACCGGTACGGTCGTCGCCCTTACGGACGACGAAGTCCTGGTAGATATCGGTTACAAATCCGAAGGCACTATCGATCTAAGCGAGTTTGCGGAAGAAGGGTTGGTGTCGGTAGGAGACCGGGTGGAAGTCTACCTGGAGAAGAAGGAAGACCAGGACGGCGTCATCGTTCTCTCCAAGGAGAAGGCCGACTTCTACCGCGCTTGGGACCAGGTCCGCGACGTTTACGAAACCGGCGGCGACATCGAGGGGAAAATCGTCAACCGGGTCCGCGGCGGGTTCATCGTCGACATCGGCGTCAAGGCTTTCCTGCCGGCGTCCCAGTTGGACTTGCGGCCGGTGCGCGACTTCGACCCGTACATCGGCAGCGCTTTCCGGATGAAGATAATCAAAGTCAATAAGCGCCGCCGCAATATCGTTTTATCTCGCAAGGCGTTGCTGCTCGAGGAGAGGGAAGAGAAGAGAAAGCTCCTCCTGGAGACTATAAAGGTGGGGGCGATATTAGGTGGCGAAGTCAAGAACATAACCGACTTCGGCGCTTTCGTCGACCTCGACGGCCTCGACGGCTTGCTCCACATCACGGACCTTTCCCGTGGACGCGTCAACCACCCGTCCGAAGTGGTTCAAGTGGGCCAAAAGCTGGAAGTTATGGTAACCGATTTCGACCCGGAAACCGGCCGCGTTTCCTTGAGCCTCAAGGAACTACAGGATGACCCGTGGGAAACGGTATCCGAGCGATATCGCGAAGGCGACAGGGTTATCGGGAAAGTCGTTTCTATCGTCGATTACGGCGCGTTCGTGGAACTCGAGGCGGGGGTCGAAGGGTTGGTTCACGTATCCGAGATGTCCTGGACGCAACGGGTGAAGCACCCGTCCAAAATCCTATCCGTCGGCGACGAAATAGGGATTGTGATACTCAAGATAGACGAGAAGAATAAACGCATATCGCTGGGCCTTCGCCAAACGATGCCCAATCCCTGGGATACCATCGAGGAGCGTTACCCGCCCGGCGACAGGATAGAGGGCCTCGTTAAGAATATAACGGAATTCGGCGTCTTTGTCGAGCTGGAAGAGGGTATCGACGGCCTTATTCATATATCGGATTTGTCCTGGACCCAAAGGGTGCGCCACCCCTCCGAGGTTTTGCAGAGAGGCCAGAAGGTCGAGGCCGTAGTCTTGACCATAGATTCCGTTAACCGCCGCATATCGTTGGGCATTAAACAGCTGGAACGCGACCCCTGGGCGAAGGTCGAAGAGAAGTACCCCGTAGGCGAGTACGTCGACGGTGACGTCGTTCGGATCACGCCTTACGGCGCCATAGTAAAACTGGAAGACGACATCGAAGGTCTACTGCACATTTCCGAAATCGCCGGCCGGCGGATTAACCGTGTGGAGGACGTGCTCGACGCCGGCGATCGGATCAAGGTCAAGATTATCAATATTTCGTCCAAAGAACGCCGCATAAACTTGAGCCTGTGGCAATATCAGAACGAGACCGGCGACAAGGGTATAGAGAAAGGCGGCGGGATAGCGTCTCTTGCCGCGGAGCAAGCCAAGGCCGAGGACGCCGCCAGGGAAGAAGACGAAACGGGATTGGAAAAAGAGGAAACCCCGGTAGCCGACGCCCGTGGAGAATCCGGCGTGGTTGAGGAAGCTGAAGAACCGCCGGCCGAAACCGAGGGCGGCGACGCCGATGAAACTGCGGAGCCGACAGAGGCCGCGGAACCGGAAGCCGCGGAGCCGACAGAGGCCGTGGAACCGGAAGCCGCGGTGGCGGCCGAAGAGCCCGAAGCTACAGAGAAAGGCGACGAGCCGCCGACGGAAACCGAGGGCGGCGACGCCGAGCGGGCCGAGGAATAACCGAAGGAAGTAACAACGCGCGGCGCATAGAACGTGGGGATTATCGCGCGGCGGCGGCTTCGCTTGGGGAAGCCGCCGTTTGACGTTCAAGGGAAGCCGTGTCAACGCGAGTAGGACTAGCGAGAGTGATATTGCTCGGCCGGCCGAACGTCGGCAAGTCTACCCTTTTCAACCGGTTGCTCGGGAAAAAAGTGGCTATGACCGACGCGGAGCCGCACACCACGCGCGACGTCCTCGCCGAGACGTGCCGTTTCGGCGATTACCGCTTCGAGTTGCTCGACGCCGCCGGTTTCTTGGTGTCTCCCGCGGACACCCTCGCGCAGAGCATTAAGCGCGGCCTCGACGCCGCAGCCGCGACCGCGGACGTCGTCGTCCTGGTGTTCGACGGCCGGGAAGGCCTCCTGCCGCTCGACCGCGAATTGGCCGATTTCGTGCGCAAGTTTAAAAAGCCGGTTCTCCCGGTAGTCAACAAGCTCGATTCGCCGTCGCTGGTCGACGCCGCGGCCGATTTCTACGAGCTCGGTTTCGCGAGCGACCCGACGCCGGTGAGCGCGGCGAACGGCTTCAATTGCCGCGAGCTTCTGGAGAATATCGTGGGGGAGCTCGGCGCCGCGGCGGCGCGCGAGGAGGGCGCGGAGGACGCGAGGGCCGGCGTAGCTATCGTGGGACGGCCTAACGTCGGGAAATCGTCGCTCCTGAATCGTCTGGCGGGGACCGACAGGGTCGTCGTTCACGAAAGCCCGGGAACTACGCGCGACGCCGTCGACGTAGAAATCGAGTTTCAGGGCCGCG
>DATKXQ010000163.1:0-5008 GCA_035528975.1 bacterium | reverse complement strand
GAGATGTTCCTGACGGCGGTATCTTTGGCCGTGGCCGCCATCCCGGAGGGTTTGCCGGCGGTGGTAACGATCGCGCTGGCCCTGGGCGTCCAGCGGATGGTCAAACGGCACGCGTTAGTCCGGCGTCTCTCGTCGGTGGAGACGCTGGGTTCGACCTCGGTTATCTGCACGGACAAGACCGGCACGTTGACCGAGAACAAGATGGTCGCCCGTCGCGCGTACGTCGGCGGCCGGGAAGTCGTGAGGCCCGACGCCCCCGACGACCTCAAAGAGCTGCTCGCGGCGGCGCTTCTGTGCACGAACGATTTCATTAGCGCGGCGACGACCGGTACCTGCGCCCTGGACGGCGAACGGAGCAACCCCACCGAGGCCGCGCTGGTGGACGCGGCGTTGGCGGCGGGCGTGGACGCCGCGGAGCTGATGTCGAGTTACAAATTCCAGGGCGAGGTGCCGTTCGACTCGGCGCGCAAGCGGATGACGGCGGTCTTCGACCACGGCGGCGGCCGCGTCGCGATGGTGAAGGGCGCGCCGGAGATAATCCTTAACCTGTGCACCGCCGCGCGGGAGGGCGGCGCGGACAAGCCGCTCACGGCCGAGAGCCGCGCTTCGCTGGAGGCGGCGAACGCCGACCTCGCGGCCCGCGGCCTGCGCGTTCTCGCCGCGGCGACGCGGCAGGTGGGTGCGGACGAGGAAATATCCGACGGCGTCGAGCGGGACCTCACGTTCCTCGGTTACGTCGCGATCGAAGATCCCCCGCGGCCGGAGGTCTACGAGGCGGTTCGCAACTGCCGCACGGCGCACATCACGCCCATAATGGTGACGGGGGACCACAAGGCCACGGCGGCCGCGATCGCGGCCGAGGTCGGGATATTGGACGAGGGCCACACCGTTCTGTCCGGCGCCGACTTGGACGAGCTGAGCGACGAGGCCCTCATCGACGAGCTGGAGGACGCGCGCGTCCTGGCCCGCGTGACGCCGGAGCACAAGCTCCGGATCGTACGGGCGCTGCGGGCGCGGGGGGCGGTCGTCGCGATGACCGGCGACGGCGTCAACGACGCGCCGGCGCTCAAAGAGGCCGACATCGGCGTGGCGATGGGCATCACCGGCACCGACGTCTCCAAAGAGGCGTCGGATATGATATTGACCGACGACAACTTCGCCACCATCGTGGCCGCCGTCGAGGAAGGGCGCGCCATCTACGCCAATATCAAGAAGTTCATCCACTTCCTCCTCTCGTGCAACGCGTCCGAGCTGCTGGTCATGTTCGTGGCGACGCTCGCCGGCTGGCCGCTGCCGCTCCTGCCGATCCAAATCCTGTGGGTCAACCTCATCACCGACGGCGCGCCGGCGCTGGCGCTGGGCGTCGACCCGCCCGAAGTCGGCCTCCTGCTCAAGCGACCTCGTCCCAAGCACGCTTTCCTCTTCGACGCCCGCGACCTCCGGCTTATTCCCGTCCAGGGGCTCGCGATCGCCGCGGCGACGTTGGGTTCATATTTGCTGGTCCTCTATTATTTCCAGGAGGGGTTGGCGACGGCGCGCACGTTCGCCTTTTCGGTCCTGACGCTGAGCCAGCTCTTCCACGCGTTGAATTGTCGCAGCCAGACGCGCTCGTTCTTCGCGCTGGGGCCCTTCTCCAACCCCTGGCTGTTGTACGCCGTCGGGTTTTCGCTCATGCTGCACTTCGCCATAATCTACGTACCCTTCTTACAGCCCATTTTCCACACGGTGCCGCTGAGTCTCCGCGACTGGGGGCTCATGTTCGCTATTTCGGCCTTGCCGCTCGTGTTTATGGAAATCTACAAGCCGCTCTCCGCGCTGGTGAAGCGGATCCGCCGCGAGCCGGATGACTACTTCGGCGTCTTCCCGGAATAGTTGCGCCGGCGGCGCCGCGGGGGTATAATATTTGCGGATTCGTTGGTTCAAGAGGTCGCGGCTCGCGCGGCCGAAGAACTTTGCCCGGAGGCTCGGCCGCCTCGCCCGGCTGCTCTACGTGCGCGTCGTGCGCATCAACGCGTCGCCGCACCGGGTGGCCTCGGGCGTTGCGGTGGGCGTGTGGCTGGGCGTCTTTCCGACGTTCGGCCTGGCGGCGCCGGTCGCGTACGTGCTGGCGTGGATATTCCGGTTTAACAAGGCCGGGGCGCTGGCGGGCTCGGCCATAATGAACCCCCTGACGTCGCCGTTCTTCTGGGCCCTTTCGGCCATGGTGGGCGCCTCGTTCACGGGGACGGATTGGCACGAGATATACGGCCGGATACGCGGCGAGGGTTACGTGTGGGCGCTTTCGCGGACGACGTATTTGTACTTCGTCGGGAACCTGGCCGTCGCGACGGCGACGGCGGCGCTGTCGTACGGGGCCGCGTACGCCGCCGTGCGCGCCCGCGAGAGGAGGCGCCGCGCCAGACGGGAGGCGGCGGCGTCGACGTCGGCGGAACGACTTCGAGAATCCTGAGAGGGGTCTTGCTATGAAAAAAATACTAATCCTTTTAACGTTGACGGCGCTGGCCTTGGCCTCGGCCGCCGGCGGCGCCGCGACGAAGAGGGCCTGGTCGGCGCCGGCCGTAACGGCGGCCGGCGCGGCCGTCGACGGCGGCGCGCCCCGGCTCTCCGATGCCATTCAGGATATCTGGGTAGACGGCGACGACGTCTGGGTCGCCACCGTCGACGGCCTGGGCCGAACCAACGACTACGGCGGGACGTGGCGGAATTACTTCCAAGATGAGATGGGGACGCCCACGGACGACGTCGTGGCCGTAGCCGCCCGGGACGGCGACATCTGGGCCTCGTGCATCGAGATCGTTCAGGAAGGCATTGGTTACGTTTACTACGGCCGCGGCCTGGCGCACTACGACGCCGCTGCCGGGAAGTGGTTCGTTTACGGCCGGGCGCCCGAAAAGGGCGGCCTCCCGTGCGACGGAGAAAACGAGTTAGTCTGGGACATACTCATAGACGACGACGGCGTCGTGTGGGTCGCGCTGTGGAACGGCGGCATCGGCAAGTCCGTCGACAACGGCGCGACGTGGGAGCTGATCGTACCGGAAGGCGGCGCCGAAGAGAAGGGGACCCATACGTACTCCCTCGCCAAGCGCGGCGACCTTATATGGGCGGCGGCCGAGCTCGAAGCCAGCACGTTTGAGAACGTCCTGTGCGGCGTATTCAAGTCCGAGGACAACGGCGTCACGTGGTCGTACTACCCGCTGCTACACGGCCCCATAATAAAAGGATTGTGCGCCGTCGTCGACATCCAGAGTCGGGCCGGCGGCGACGTCGCGTGGGTGGGCACGGCGCACGCGTTCGGCCCGGCGGCCGGTCCCGGCTACGGCGTCTTCAAGACCGAGGACGGCGGCGCCACCTGGGTCAACTACAACACGTCCAACGGCCTCAGCTCGCCCACCGTCTACGGCTTCGACTCCGCGGGGACGTGGGCGTGGGCCGGGACGTACGACGGCGTGGACCGCACGAACGATTACGGCGCGACGTGGCGGAACGCCGGCACCGCGGAAGGGTTGCCCTGGTACCAGATAAACGTGTTGACCGCGGCGTCGGAGGCCGAAGTCTGGGCGGGCACCGACCTGGGCCTCGCGTACTCCAGCGACGGCGGCGCCACCTGGCGCAAGGTAGAGGTCACGGCGCCGGCGGGGCCCCTGGATTTGACCAGGGCGGTGGCGTTTCCGAGCCCGTTCGCCCAGCGGCGCGACGGCCGGATTACGTTCCGCTACGCGCTCGCCTACGGCGGGACCATTACCCTTAACGTCTACGACTTCGCCGGGAGGCGCGTCGCGAGGGTGGTCGATGGCGAGTACCGCGGCCCGGGCGACCGCATCGACGAGTACTGGAACGGCCTCCGCGACGACGGCGGCGACGCCGCCAACGGCGTGTACTTCTTCACTATAGAACTGGACGGAAAGGCCGCGGCCCGCGGCAAGTTCGTAATCCTCAACTAAGGCGGGAGGCGGTTAGAATGAAGGTCAGATATCTAGTGGCACTACTCGCGCTCGCGGCGGCCTACGCGCCTGCGGGCGCGGCGGGCCACGACGACGGCGGCCTCCCCGCGGCTTTCGCTCTTATGGCGGGGGACGGCCGCACGCTGGCGTTGGGCGGGGCAGGCGTGGCGCTCGACGGCCTGGCGGCGGCCTACTACAACCCGGCGGCGCTGGCCACCGTCCAGAGGAACACCATCGCGTCGACGTATCGGGCGCTGTCGTTCGACCGGCGCATCGTCGAAGTGGGTTACGGCCGGCCCATAATCGCCGAAGCGGGCATGGGCATATCCTGGACCAACGCCGCCGTGGACGACCTCGTGGGCCGCAACTACGCCGGCAACCCGACGGAGGAGATAACCAACTCGCAGAATATGTTCGTCTTCGGCTTCGGCCGAGCCGTGGGCGTGGATTGGCTGCAGGCGGGCGTGACGGGACGCTTCTATTACTCGGCGCTCGGCGAGGGGCGCGCCTCCGGCTACGGCGTCGATGCCGGCGTGCGCGCGGCGCCGTGGGAGTGGCTGACGGCCGCGGCGGCGGTGCGCGACGTCGCGACGAAGCTGCGTTGGTCAAATACGCCGGGCGACCAGTCCGGATTTAGTTACGTCGAGGAGGTGCCGACGCGCTTCCTGGCGGGCGCGGGGGTGCGGCCGTGGCGGAGGTTGCTTCTGGCCTTCCAGGGCGACGTCGGCGAGGGCGAGTGCTGGCGCTACCGCGCCGGCGCCGAGTTCTGGGCGGACGAGCGCGTCGCGCTCCGCGCCGGATACGGCGACGGCTCGCCGACGCTGGGGGCCGCGGTCCTGGTGCCGCAGGGGGGGTATACCGTGACCTTCGACTACGCGTACGCCGAGGAGGATTTCACCGCCGAAGCGGCGCATACGGTCTCGCTGGGGCTGGTCTTTTAGGCGCGGCTTGGCGCCTTATCGAACGTGATTACGCGGGACCGGAGTAAACGGCGGCGCCGGCGACGAGGGGCGGCGGAGGGCGCGCGACGGACGCGGGCGACTTCCGCGGTTTTGGGCCTTAGACGG
>DATKXQ010000162.1:0-2931 GCA_035528975.1 bacterium | reverse complement strand
GAAAGACAACAGCGGCCACCCCAAGAAATCAGTCGCTAGGACCCACAGCCGCCGCGTCGTGAAGTATATCAGGTACGGCGAGACGCCGAAGCGCGTGTGTAGCGCGTGTGAACGCGGGAACGTGAACGCCGCGCCGCTCGTCGCGTAGTTATAATACAAGAGCGGCCCCGCGGCCAGGGCGACGCCCAGTATGAAATAGGAGAGCGCGTACCCGCTCGTTCTTTTGCGCGCTACGTCGTAGAAAAGAACCGCTACCGCGGGCAAAGCGGCGAGCGCGGCGTAGTCCCGGACGGCGAACGCGACGACCAGCAGCGCGCCGGCGAGGGCGTAGGCCCGTGGCCTTCCGGTCTCGCGGCCTACGTCGAACGCCCACAGGAAGAGCACCAGGAACAGCAGGAACGTTGGCTCCGCGAAGGCCGAGGCGTTGTTGAAGGCCGCGAACGGGGAGAGCGCGTACAGGAATACGCCGACCAGCGCCGCGTCGGCGCCGAAAAGGCGCCGGCCGTAGCCGAACAGCGCGAAGGCGGTCAGCAGGCCGACGATCGGGTTGACGAGCCACGGCCGCCCGAGCGCGGCCCCGACGGCCAGCAGGAGCGGCCACGCCGGCATGAAGACCGTAAACCACCTGCCGTCGCGCACGCCCTCGTTCGGGCCCACGACGAAGTTGCCCGCGCCGCCGCCCGTCGCGGTGACGTACTCGTCGGTCGCCGGCGCCGGGGCCGTCAGCCGGCCGGCGGCGAAGATCCGCGCCTGGAACGCGAGTTCGCGCTCTTCCCACGCGTGGCCCTCGCGGCCGAGGGAGAAGTAGGCGAAGGAAGCGGCCGTGGCCGCGGCCGCGACGCTCAGTATCCCCGCGACCCACCAGTCCCCCAACTCGCGGCGGCCCAGCGCGACGAATCTCAACGCGCCCCGGCCCAGCGGCGCCGCCGCCGGCGCGAAGCACAGCGCCGCCGCCAAAAGCCACGCGTACCGGAATACCCAGGAGGGCGGGACCGCCGGCAGGCCGGGGGCCGTGAGGAGCGCGCCCGCTCCCCGGCCGCCGTCGAAAACGGCGAGGGCGCGGGCCGGCGGAGGCGCGTGGCTCAGGGCGAAGACGGAGACGAACGCCGCGCCCCACAAGTACAATTTTAAGTTCTTTCGGCTCACGAGTAAGGTAGTCGACGGTTAGTCGAAGCGGTCGCCGACGGCCAGCCGCCGGCCTACGGCGAAGGCGTGGGCCGTCATCTCCTTGCGGCCGGCGGGCTTTACCCGCTCGAGCGCGAGAGCCCCCTCGCCGCAGGCGACGACGACGCCGGCCTCGTCTACCGCCGTAATCGTACCGGGCGCCGCGTCGGCCGGGCCTTCGGCCGGCTCGGCCGCGAGGACTTGCAAAACCTCGCCGCCGAACGACGCCCGGGCGGGCGCGTCGGGGTAGAGGCCCCGCACCAGCCGCTCGAGCTCGTCGGCGGGCCGGGACCAATAGAGGGCGCGGACTTCCGCGGTTATCTTGGGCGCGTGCGTAGCGCGGCCGTGGTCCTGGGGCGCGGGCGTTACCGTTCCGGCGTCCAGGCCGCGGAGGGTCTCGAGCATGAGCTCGGCGCCGGCGGCCGCGAGCTTCGCGGCGAGCGAGCCGGCCGTCTCGCGCGCGTCGACGGCCACGGGGCGCTGCAGCAGGACGTCGCCGGCGTCCATCTCGTCGGCTAAGAGCATCGTCGTGACGCCGGTTTCGGCGAGGCCGTTTATGACGGCCCAGTTGACGGGCGCGGGGCCCCGGAGCGCGGGCAGGAGCGACGGGTGCAGGTTCACCGCGCCCAGGCGGGGCGCCTCGCGCAGCCAGGAGGGGATATAGAAGGCGGAAGCGACGACGACCAGGGCGTCGACGGCGACGTCGAGTGCGGCGTAGCTTCGCCACGCTTCGCGCGTCAGTTTCTCCGGTTGGTAAACGGCGACCTCGCGGGCGAGGGCCCACTCTTTGGCGGCGGGGGCGCCGTGCTCCAGGCCGCGGCCGCGGGGCCGGTCCGGGTTCGTTATTACGGCAACGAGGTCTATATCGGGAGCCTTGTGCAGCTCGTCCAGCGTGGGGAGCGCGAACGGCGGCGTCGCCACCGCCACGACGCGCATCAGTGTCCCCCCTTCCCGAAGAGGATGGGAATAGTTTTGGCGAAAATCTTCACGTCCAGCGCCGGCGTCCGGTTGGATATATAGTAGAAATCGAACTCGAGGCTCTCGCGTATGGGGCGGTCGGCGCGGCCGGTGATTTGCCACAGGCCCGTAATGCCCGGCTTGACGGCCAGGCGGTGGTTCTGCCAGGGCTCGTACTCGGCCGCGGCCAGCGCCATCTCGGGCCGGGGGCCGACGAGGCTCATCTGGCCCTTGACGACGTTGATGAGCTGCGCCGTCTCGTCGAGGCCGAGCTTGCGCATTATCCGGCCGACGCGCGTTACGCGGATGTCCTCGGCCCCCGCGGGCGACGCCTGGTATTTCGGAACGGTCGCGAACATCGTGCGGAATTTGTACATGTTGAACTCGCGGCGGCCGCGCGTGACGCGCTTCTGGCGGAATATTATGGGGCCGCGCGAGTCGAGCTTGACGGCGGCGAACATCGGCAGCCACACCGGCGCCAGGAGCAAGATGAACGCGGCGGCGACGAATTCGTCCATCAGCCATTTGGCCAGGCGGCGCCCGGGGCCCGGGCCGCCCGCGCGGAACCGGATATACTCTTCCCCTCCGACGGGGGCGGTCGTCGCGACGGCCACAAGCTCCGGCAGCAGGCGCGCGGCGACGAAGGCCGGCGCGCCGGCGTCCCAGGCCGCGGCCACGGCCTTGAGGGCCTCGTCCTTGTCCGGGGCCTCGGCGACGACGACGGCGCCCCCGCCGAGCTCGGCCAGGCGGCCGCCGAGGCCGGCGGCGTCGGCGACGAAGTCGCAGAAAGAGAGGAGGGGCGAGGGGTTC
>DATKXQ010000161.1:0-5404 GCA_035528975.1 bacterium | reverse complement strand
CGCGCCGCGAGGAGGTCGTCCAGGTATTCGGCGGTATGGACCAGCTCGAGCTGTTCGCGCGTGGCCGGCTCCGGCGCGACCACCTCGCCCAGGAGGCCCTCGGCCTCGAGCCGCGCGACGATAAGCCGATACTTCTCGATGGGGAAGACGTGCCCCTGGAGATCGGCGAAGTATTGGGGGGAATAGACGAGGGGGATCGACTTCATGTTAAAAAGATACGGATAGGCCGTAAACCGGCGTCGGCTGGTCGTCCTCCCCGCCGCGGTAAACGCCGAACGACGGTTCGATTTTCAGGGAGTAGCCGGGGAGCTCGTAGAAATAGGGTTTCTTGAGGGCGTTGTAGACGGCGGCGCCGGCGAACGCGGTCGGTATGAGGCCGTAGAAGGCGGCGGTGAGGGCGCCGGCGTCCTTATCTTCCTCCGTCAGGGCGAAGGCCGCGGCGGCCGCCGCGCCCATTACGGCGTAGAAGGTGCCGGCGGTCGCGAGCGCGAGCACGCCGCGGTTGGCGGAGCGTTGGCCCGCCGTCTCGCCGACGACGTAAACGGTCAGCGCCGAGGCGAGGGGAGCCGCGCCGTAGACGACGTAGGACGCCGTCTCGCGCGCCGTGTCTCCGTTTTTGGCGGGGTCGCCGCCGACGGCGTACCCGGCGACGAAGAACGCGACGCCCACGACGCCGGCCGCGGCCGCCTCGGTGAAGAAGAGCTCGTCGGGCGTGCCGCCCGGCTCCCCGGCCGACGCCGCGCCGGCCCCCAGAGCCATCACCGTTATTATCGCGACTGCCCTGAACATTTTTCCGGATGCGCTAAAAGGACGCCGCAAAACCGACGTAGATAAAACGCTGCTTGGCCGCGTCCCCGTCGGAAGCGGGCTCGGCCTCGTCGTTCGCATTCTTTACGAGGTTATAGGCCGCGCTCGAGGCCGCGGGGGCGACGAGCATGCCGATGAGCACGCCCCCGTATTTGCCGAATAAATAACCGAGGGCCGAGGCGGCGTACGAGGCGCCGAGCGCGGCGCCGGCGCCGGCCCAGTCGTTTCCGGAATCGTCGCCCCAGAACTCGCCCGCGCCGTAGGTCCCGAGGCCCACGCCGGCGGGGTAGGCGACGAGGAAACCCCACAGGCCGCCGCCGGCGTACTCCTCCGAGGAGAAAAGGTTGCCCACCGGGATGCCGGCCAGCCCCAGCGCGACGCCGCCGACGTAACCGCAACCCACCTCCGCGGCCACGACGCCCGCGCCGTCGGCCCACGCTACGGCCGCAGCCAGTATTATTAGGAGCGCGACGCACCGCACGCGAAATAATACAACGGTTGCGCCGGCTTGTAAACAGAAACCGGCGGCCATTTTGGGGTTGCGCGACGGGCGTTCGTTAATTATTATTGCGCCGTGGACGCGAGGAAGTTGGCAATAATAATAGCGGCGTTTGCGGCCGCGTCGGCCGCCGCGGTGGAGTGGGCCGGCATTCCCTTCGGGTACTACACCCCCGATACGGGCCCGGCCCTCGGCGCCTACGTCGCCGCCTTCTTCCGCCTCCCCGAGAGCTTACCCGAGACGCGCGACTCCTACGTCCAACCGATGGCGGTTTATACGTGGAAGAAGCAATTCCGCTTCGACCTCAACGGCGACCTCTACTCGCCGGCGGGGAATTGGCGCCTGCTGGCCGAGGACCGCTACGAGAAATACCCGACCGTCTTCTGGCCGCCGCCGGGGGCGACGGACGTCCCGAAGGAGTATTACGCGGACTATACGCGGGAGATGCTGCGGGCGGACGTCAAGGGGTATCGGCGGCTCGTCGGGCCGTTCTACGCCGGCCTCGGCGCCTTCGTCGAGGACTACAGTATAGTCGAGTGGGCGCCGGAGGCGGTAGGTCGCCAGGTCGAGTTTCTGCCCGGGCCGGAGTACGCGCCGGGGGCCGCCGGCGGCCTGGTGATAGGCCCCACGGCCTTCGCCGAGTACGACACCCGCGACCGCCGCAACGCCGCGACGGAGGGCCTGTTCCTGCGGGCGCGGTTCTCGCTCTTCGACGAGGGCGCGGCCTCGGACTACACTTACCGGTGGTACGAGGCGGACGCCCGGTTCTTCTGGGGCGTCGAGCGGCTGGGCCGGCGGTGGACGTGCGCCAACCGGCTCCTGCTGTCGGGCCGGGACGGCGCGCCGCCGTTCTGGGGGATGGCGGAGCTGGGCGGCTCGGCGGTGCTGCGGGGCGAGCCGGAGGGGCGGGCGCGGGGCCGCTGGCTCGTGGCCTACCAGGAGGAAATCCGCGTTCCGCTGTGGTGGCGGCTGGTGGGGGCGGTCTTCGTCGACGTGGGGGACGTCGGCTTCACGATGAGCGACTTCTCGTTCGACAAGGTTATGATGACGGCGGGGGGTGGCTTGCGGCTGGACCTCATAGAAGGGGGCGAGGCGCGCGTCCGCCTCGACTACGGCCGGGGCAAGGACTCGCAGGGGTTCTACCTGGTCTTCAGCGAGGCGTTTTAAAAGTAGGCGCCGACCTTCAGCTCGGCGTGTATGAACTGCCGGCTTAAGCCGGCGGTTAACGCGAGGCCGCTTAGGCACCGCCCGCTAAAGCGGGCGGTATTTAAAAAGAAACCGTTACGCCGTACAGCGGTACCGGCCTGCCGTCCGACGCGGTGACGGCGCAGACGTACGGCTCGACGGCGAGGCGGCTGTCGCCGGCGGTCGAGGCGGGGCGCTTGGCCTTGAGATAAAAGAAGGTCGTTACGGCCGGCTTGGTGGCGGCGTCCAGCGCCAGCGCCCACACGTACGCGTCTTCGCCCACGTCATTGTCTAAGGCACGCACCGCGGCCGCGATGCCGACGAACGCTAACGTCTGGCCGTAGGCGGCGAAAGTAGTGGTGCCGAAGGTGGCGCCCTTGTTCGCCGAGGGGCCTCCGACCTTTTCACCCACGAAATACGTACCGGCCGCCGCAGCCAACGGGTACGCTCCGAGGATCGTTATGCCTATTAACGCGCCGGCGCCGTTGACCTCATGGGTGTCGTCGAAGGGGCCGTCGCCGCCGGGGTCGCCGAAAGCGCCCCGCGTAATTGCGTAGCCGAGGAGGCCGGCGCCGGCCTCGCCCAGAACCGCGCCCCCAACCTGCCACGCCACCCCCGCCGCTACCGTCGCCGCGGCGGGCGCCGAGGCCGCTAACGCCAGCCCGCATAGGGCCGACAAAACCCTCGTACTTATCGTTTCCATTCCCATTACCTCCATCGCATATTATCCGTCTTCTTGAGTAGTTATTAGTAGAAACCCGCGCCGTGCCGTTACAATAGCGACTGATTTCAGAAATGCACCGTTACGCCGTACAGCGGTACCGGCCTGCCGTCCGACGTCGTGGCGGTGCAGACGTACGATTCTACCGCGGCGGGGCGGCGCCGTCAACGAAAAAGGCCGCCCGGCGGGGCGGCCTCGCGTCGTCGTCAGCGCATAAGTTTAATAATACAAAGCTTTTACGCTTCCCAGGCTCGCCGGGGTAACGCCCGAGGAGGGCGCCGTCTCCCACTTCACGTTGTCGACGCGGAAGTATATGGCCCGGGTGCCCTCGGCCTCGGCCTCGAACAGCAGCCGGTACGTCCCGGCCGCGTCGGCGCTGTGGCCGAGGGAGAAAGCGCGAAAAGAGGAGCTGAGCGGCAGGAGCTGGGCGGCGATAAGCTGCCAGGAGGTACCGATCTGGCGCTGGACCCGTACGTACGCCGTCGTCCCGCCGGCGCCGCCGGTAATGCGGTAACTGTAGGCGAAGGTAACGCGGTAGTCGCCTGCCTGGATATCTTGGCCCGTCGTCCGCAGGACGCCGCTTCCTCCGGCCAGGCCGTAGCTGTAGAAATAGGCGCACCAGTTGTAGGGCTCGCCGACGTGTTCGCGCGTCCAAATACCTCTGCTCTGTTCGATTTGCCAACCGGTGGGCGGGAACTTGGCGGCCTCGAAGTCCTCCTCGACGACGACGGCCGCAACCGCCGCGGCCGCCAGCAACAACGCCGCGGCACTACCGATACGGATAATCTTTACCATGATATGCGTCCCCTTTGGTCCGTTTGTCGACGGTACGTTACCCGGCTATTATATAATCTTTTCGGGGGGATGTCAAAAGAAACGGGGTCGCGCATCACCCTTGGCCGCCGGCACTCCGTCCGAGCGAGAAGGGAGCCCTGAGGCGCCCCGGGGAAATTACCGCGTACGCGGTTCGCCGTTTAATAGTACAGCGCTTTCACGCGGCCGAGGCTGGAGGGCTCCACGCCGGGGAAGGTGTGGCCGGTCTCGAGCCAAACGCGCAGCATCAGGTTGTAGTAGGGCTTGATATCGACGAGGACGCTGGTAAGCGGGGTCCAGGCGCCGCCGTAGTAGTTCCACGAGTGGTGGCGGAAGGTATAGTTCGTGTCCACGGACCAGGGGTCGCAGTTGGGCCAGTTGTAGTACTGCTCCTGCGCGGCGACGAATTTAACGGCCGGGCAGGTCCAGTTGACGGGGCACTCCACCCAGACGTGGCCGCCGGCGCCGCTCGGCTTGAAGAAGTAGCCGCCGCCGCTCGCGGGCCAGAGGCGGGAGCCCGGGACGCCGCCGGCGAAGTTGAAGATGCCTATGCGGAAGCCGTCCCACACCCGGTTGGGCCAGTTGTCGCGGGTATACGTCTTGAGCTTGAGGACTTTGACGTGGCTGGTCTTGAGCGTCGTGGTGTCGAAGTCGTTGCCGACCCAGGCGCCGGCGCCGGTGTACCAGGCCGCGCTCCACCGCCGCGTGCCGTTGTCCCACTTCAGCTCGAGCGTCGACTGGTCGCGCGCCGTCGGCGCCGCGACGCCGGGCGACCCGGCGCAGCCGCCGTCCACGGCGGCGTCCGCCGCCCACGCCGTCGCGGCCGCCGCGAGGCCCACGGCTGCGATCGCCCACCATCTCCTCATAATGAATATCCTCTCCTTAGGAAGCGAGACGATTGTAAAAGCCTGCGCCGCCGATGTCAAGGAGCAATCGCGAAAATCGCGAATAAGAAAGGGAGCCCGAAGGCTCCCTAACATTACCCGTGCTCGAGTCGGCGTTCGACTTAGTAGTAGAGCGCCTTGACGCGGCCTATGCTCGACGGCGCGACGCCGGGGAACTCCTGGCCCGTCTCGACCCACAACCGTATCATCAGGTTGTAATAGGGGGCTATTTCAACCTGCACGGCGGTAAGCGGGCTCCAGGTGCCGCCGACGTACTGCCAGGAGTGCTTCAGGAAGCTGGTATTCGTGTCGACGGACCACGGGTCGCAGTTAGGCCAGTTGTAGAACTGGTCCTCGCAGGCGACGAATTTGACCGTGGGGCAGGTCCAGTTGATGTCGCACTCCACCCAGACGTGGCCGCCGGCGCCGCTCGGCTTGAAGAAATAGCCGCCGCCGCTGGTGGGCCAGAGTTGCGAGCCCGGGACGCCGCCGCCG
>DATKXQ010000160.1:0-6439 GCA_035528975.1 bacterium | reverse complement strand
CGGCGTAGCGGTAGGTGCGGCTTTGGGCCGAGTACCGGGAGTGGAAGCCCGGCGGCGCCTCCTCGACCGCGGCGACGCGGACGTTGTCGGGGAGCAGGCTGTTGAGGGCGCGCTCGAACTCGTCGGGAGTCATTTGCGAGGAGGTCTCGAAGTGGGCCACCTGGCCGGCGGCGTGCACGCCGGCGTCGGTGCGGCCGGCGCCGTGGACGCGCGTCCGCTCCTTCAATATCTTCGCCAGCGCCTCCTCCACGACGCCCTGGACCGTCGCGACGTCCGGCTGTATCTGCCAGCCGGCATAGCCCGTGCCGTCGTACTCGAGCGTGATTTTTACGATTCGCGTATTCACGGCTTCGTGCGGCGCCGGGGGAGGGACGAGATGCTACGCATCCGGCCGGCGCTCGCTACAGCGGCGAGAACCAGGAGGTTTCCAGGCCGGCGAAAGGCCGGTCCTGTTCCTCGAGTTGGGCGAGGAAGTCGAGGTCGCCCTCGGCCGGGGCGGCCCCTTCGCGCTCCCGGGCGACGAGCGCGAGCAGCCGCGCGAGGGCCTCGTGATGGTGGCGGAGGCGGTTTTCGGCGTAGTCCCGGGCGCTCCACGTCGATATGAGGAATTGCCAGTCGGAGGAGGTGAGGAGCATGAATTCCCGGAGGGCCTGTTTAAACAACCTGTCGGCCAGGGGCGAGCGGTCCGCCGCGGCCACTTCGGCGAGCTCGTCCTCCGCCTCGTAAATAAGCCGCCACGACCACTCGGTCTCCGGGTTCAGCCAGATGCCGTGGAAGCCGCCCTCGCCCCAGGACCCCTCCGGCAGCGCGACCGACGCCTCGGGCGGAAAGCGCTCCAGGTATTCGCCCAGCGTCGTAAGCTGGACGTCCGGCGCCGCGTCCAAACGCCGCAGCGTCTCTCCCAGCCAGGCGGGCCCCTCGTGCCACCAGTGGCCGAAAAGCTCGGCGTCGTAGGGTGCCACGAGCATCGGCGCGGCCGTCTCGTCTTCGGCCAGCAGGCGCCGCACGAGGCCTGCGAAGTGGTCGGCGTTCTCCGCGAGGCGGCCCGGGACCTCGGCGGGGCGGTACGTCTCTTTGTCGCCCAGGTCCGATTGCGGCGCGGTGACGCGCCAGTAACGCAGGCCGCCGGGGAAATGTTTCTTGTGGAAGTCGAGGTACCAGCCGTCGCCGGGGTAACCGTGTTCGCCGGACCAGACGACGACGCCGGTCTCGGCGTCGCGCACGAAGCAGGCCACGCCGGGGTCGGCGGCGCCGACGTAGTAGGGGCGGTGGGGGGAGAGTTGCTCGGGCCGCGGCCTCGCCGCGGCGCCGGCGAGCATCTGCTCGTACATCCGCTTCAACGCTTCGAACCGGCCGGCGTAGACGCCCAGCGCCCGGCCGCCGGTCAGGAGGTGGGTATCGACGATGAAGTACTTGAGGCCGGCGCGGGAGAGCGATTCCTCGAGGCCCGGGCGGAAGCGGGGGGCGCGTTCCGACCAGGGCTCGAGCGGATAGCGCCACTCGTAGCCGGGGCGGTAGGCGCACTCGGGCAGCCATATCCCGGCGGCGGGCCGGCCGAAGTGCCTCCGGTGGGCCCAGCTCGCGGCCCGCAGCTGGAGCGCTATGGACTCCTCCCGGCCCAGCAGCGGCAGGTAGGCGTGGGTCGCGGCGCAGGTGATTATCTCGAGCGCGCCCTCGTCCGCGAGCTCGCGGAACGCGCCTAAGATGTCGCGGCCGAAGCGCTCCTCGAAGTCGGCGCGCAGGGCGCCGTAGAAGTTGCGCCAGGTGTCGGCCAGCGCGGCCGGCTCGGCGCGGCCGTCGCGCTCGAACTCGGCGCCGTTGTCGCGGGCGGCGCGAATTTTCATCTCGATGTAATCGCCCAGGCCGGCGGCGAAGGCCGGGTCGGCGAGCTGCTCGCACAGTATGGGGGTAAGGCCGAGGGTGATCTTGGGCGCGATTCCCTCGTCGAGGAGCCGGCGCAGCGTTTTGGCGAGCGGCAGATACGTCTCGCACGCCGCCTCGTAGATCCAGTCCGTGCCGTGGGGCCAACCGCCGTGGTCGAGGACGTACGGCAGGTGGCTGTGGAGCACGAAGCCGAAATAACCGGGCCGGGTTTTACGTTTCGCCATTCAGATACCCTCGGCGAATTTGCGCTCGAGGTCGGCGAGGAGGGCCGGCCCGTCGGCGCGGTCGCTTTTGAGGAAGGTCAGTTGCCGGTCGGCGCCGGTCTCGCCGGCGGCCACGCGGGCCGCGAGGGCCTCGAGGTACGGCGCCTCGGGCGTATTCCGCTCCCGGAGGTGGTGGAGCGTGTGCGCCACGTATTCGGCGCGGTTCACGACCTCGCCGTACAGGCCGAAGTTGCCGTCGAGGCCCCGCCGCCAGGCGCCCTCGCGGTTGCGCGTCAGCTCGTCCTCCGTCATCGGCGGCAGGAATTCGTCGCCGAGGAGGGTCGCGTAGTGGCGCACGAGCGCCCATACGTAGGAGGCGACCATCATGGCCTCGGCCGCGGATGGCTGCGTATCCATCACGCGGACCTCGACCGTCGGCAGCGTGGTGCGGTGGCGGATGTCGCCGTAGTGGTCGCGCTCGCCCTCGACGCCGTAGGGCGCGAAGGACTCCAACACCCGGGCCCAGTCGTCGAATTTCTCGATGACGGGCGGCGGCCCGACGGTCGGGACCGGGTCGTAGTATTCCAGGCGGACCGATTTGACGTCGTGGTATTCCCCCAGGTAGAGGGGGGCGTTCACGGACAGGGCGACGAAGTCCGGGATGTGCCAGCGCAGGAGGTTGACGACGCCGACGCGGGCCTCGGGGCCGTCGAGGGAGACGTGGAGGTGGAGGCCGAAGTGAACGCCGTCGCCGCGCAGCGCGCCGCCCGCGATGAGGCGGCGGAAGCGGGGGGTCTCGACCAGGCGGCCCTCCGCCATCGGCGCGGTGGGGTGGACGCCGCTCGAGATGACGCGCAGGTTCAAAGACGCCGCCGCCTCGCCCACGACCCGCCGCAGCTCGACGAGCGAGCGCTCGACCTCGGCCGGCGACGCGCAGACCGGCGTCGTCACCTCGACGATGCAGTAGTGGAGGTCGCGTTTTATGCGGTCGGGCCGGTAGCGCGCGGGGACGCGCTCGAGCAGCGCGTCGACCTCGTTGGCCAGCGAGCCGTCGGCGTAAAGCAGCGCGAACTCTTCTTCGACGCCGAAATGGAGCTCGGGAAACGTTTTCATAAAAGAAACGATTGCCGGATTTTATCGAATTATCGCGGCGAAGTAAAGGAAAAAGGCGGCGGCGGGCGGCCGAAATCCAAAATTTTATGCTTGCCAACGGGGTTTCGTTGATATACAATATATTTTGCGTACGACGTTGGGACCGAGGCAGGGCAGGTTTTTTAGTACGGCGGCCGCCGGCGGGTGCGGCGGCCGGGTTCGAGGAGGAGGAAGTTATGAAGGGGGTTACGTTGTGGTTGGGCGTCGTCGCGGCCGGCGTATGGGCCGCGGACGAGGCCGTGGACGGCGGTGCGAGCGGCGCGGCCTACCGCGACGGTACGCTGGAACTTAGCTGGGACAACGGCACGCGCCGGTGGAGCATCGCCTGGTACACCGGCGCCGGCGCCTGGGTGGGCAACGACTTCAACCTGGCTACGATATCGGGTTACCGTGCGATAAGCAAAATTAGGTTTTACTCGCGTTCGAATTGGCCCAACGCCCAGTGGGACGGTTTCCGCCTGGGCGTTTTCGATTTCCGGGGCAGCGTCCCCGGCTCGAGGTTATGGCCCACGGCGGGCGGCGGGTACTTCTTCAAGCCGAGCGGCCTCAACGGCCACGTGTGGGTCGAAGTTAACATCGGCTGGACCTGTCCCACAACGGCCTTCGTCGCCGCCGAGGAGCAATTTTACAATTGGCCCAACTGCGACCCGTCCGCGGTCGACAACAACCCGACTTTCCTGCGGCACTCGTGGCTATACTCCGGCGGGACTTGGAGTCCGCTCTCCAGCGCCAGCATAGAGATAGCGCCGTACTACAACCTGATGCTCCGCGTCGTCGTCAACAACGAGACGCTGGCGGTGTCGCCGGCGAGCCTGGGCCGCGTTAAAGCTTTATACCGTTGACGAACGTGCGGCCCGTCAATCGATAGCGCGATAAATAAAAGTTTGGCGATTTAGCAGGTAGTGGGTGAATTTCTAATAACGTCTAACGAGGCGGATAAACCGGGACGCGCAAGGCCGCCCGGAGGGCGGTGCGCCGTTCCGAAGGAGGGTTCACCATGAGAGTATTGGTAATATTGGCCTCGGCCGCGCTGTGCGCCGGCGCGGCGTGGCCTTCGGACCTGGCGGTCAACCCCGGCCCGGGCGGAGCCGTGGCGGCCGTCGAGGCCGAAGTCGACGCGGGCCTGGAGCTGAAGTACGACACCGGGACGCGGTCCTATCTCAGCATATCGTTCTACGGCGCGGACCACTGGTACGGCAACGACTTCGACATCTCGCAGTTCTCGGAGTACCGGGGAGTAATGAACATCAAGGTCTTCTCGGACCCGGGTTGGCCCCAGCCGGGGTGGAACGGCTTCAACGTCGCGATCTTCGACTTCGTGGGCAGCGTGCCGGCGTCCATCCTATGGGGGCCCAAGTTCGTCAAACCGCGGCGGACGACGCCGGGGTGGTGCAAGTTCACCGTCAACTGGACGCTCCCGGCCGGGAACGACAGGTTCGTCGCCGCTATGGAGCAATATTACGACTACCCGGAATGCGACTGCTTCGCCCAGGACGACAACCCTACGTCGGCGGGGCATTCCTGGCAGTACTTCAACGACGCCTGGGTCCCTTACGGCGGCACCTACGGCTACAAGAATTTGATGGTCCGGGTGATCGTGAACAACGCGACGGTGAGCGTAACGCCGACGAGCTTAGGCCGTGTCAAGTCGCTGTACTATTGAGGCCGGAGGAACGCTAACAAAGGGGCGTAGGTAAACGTAAGCAGTTTCGGCAAGTGAGGGGAAGTAATGAGGACGTTATTTACGCTGGCGGCGGCCTGCGCGCTGTGCGCCGCCGCCTGGGCGGTGGATGTGGTCGTGGAGCGGGCGACGGCCGCCCCCGGCGCGGGTGTCGCCCCCGCGCGCGACGCGCCTCTCGAGCTGGGCTGGGACAACGGCACGCGTCGGTCGGGCGTCGCGTGGTTCACGGGCGCCGGCGTCTGGGTGGGTAACGATTTCGACATAGCGACGATATCGACCTACCGCGGCGTCGAGAAAATAAGGTTTTACTCGCGCAGCGATTGGCCGAATAGCCAGTGGGACGGGTGTCGCATCGGCATCTACTCCTTCACTTCCGTTCCGGGGTCGCTCTTGTGGGGACCCCGATTCGTCATCGGCTCGGGGAGCGGCAATACCTGGTGCGATTTCAGCGTCGGCTGGACGCTACCGGCAGGCCCGGACGCCTTCCTCGCGGCGGTAGAGCAGTATTATAATTGGCCCAACTGCGACGCTTTCACGGTGGACACTAATACGAATTTCCTGCGGCACTCGTGGCAATACTACGGCGGGAATTGGAGCCTGCTTTCCCCCGGCGTAGAGCTGTATCGCAACCTGATGCTGCGCGTCGTCGTCGATAACGAGACCGTGGCGGTTTCGCCGTCGAGCCTGGGGCGCGTTAAGGCTCTGTATTAGTGAGATAAGAGGAACGTTAACGTAAGGGGACAAACAACCGGAAGTAGCATCGCTACGGAGGGGAAGTAATGAGGACGTTATTCGCTTTAGCGGCGGCCTGCGCGCTGTGCGCCGCCGCCTGGGCGGCGGATGTGGTCGTGGAGCGGGCGCCGTACGCCGAGCCCACGGTCGGTTCGCCCACTTACGACGGGACGCTTGAGCTCAAGTGGGACAACGGCTACCCGGCCTGGATAATCGCCTGGTTAACCGGCGCCGGTTCGTGGGTGGGTAACGATTTCGACATTTCCACCATCTCCACGTACCGAACCGTGGAGTCGATGCGGATTTACTCCGGGCCCGCATGGCCCAACGGCCGGTGGGACGGTTTCCGCCTCGGCATCTACTCCTTCACTTCCGTCCCGGGATCGCTGCTGTGGGGGCCCAAGTTCGTAACCGGCACCACCACCAGCTACGGCTGGAACAACTTCACCGTAAACTGGACGCTGCCGGCCAGCAACACCGCGTTCGCCGCCGCAATCGAGCAGTATTACAACTACCCCAACATGGACCCGCACGCCGTCGACAGCAACTCGACCTTCCTGCGGCACTCGTGGCTCTACTTCGGCGGCTCGTGGGGGCCGTATAATAATAGCGTCGGTTACTACAACCTGATGCTCCGGGTCATCAATAACGAACCGGTAGCGGTGTCGCCGACGAGCGTGGGGCGCGTTAAGGCGCTGTTCTACTAGCCCGTGCGAAGGGCGCGGCCGCTCCCCTTGGGGCCGCGAACGTGAAATAGAGGTTTGGTAAAAGCGGAGCCGCGCGGCAC
>DATKXQ010000159.1:0-2270 GCA_035528975.1 bacterium | reverse complement strand
CCGTAGCCCTCGTAGGCGTAATCTCCCAGCAACTTCTCGTAAATGGCCTCGTCGGATTCGTAATTGCCGGCGAAAACTCCCACCATTCCGAAGATGTACGCCGACGTCTCCTGGGCCGAGGCGGCCCCCGCGGCGACGGCCGCGAGGCACGCCAACGTCACGATCGCGTTACGTACGGACATCTCGCTACCTCCTTGCCTACCGGTAACATACCACAGCGTTGCGGTCCCCCGAAAAAGCGGTTCCGCGCTATTCGCCCGCGGCCTTCGTAACCGCGGCGAGCTCTTCATCCATAGCGCGGGGCGAAGCGCCCCGCACGCCCCGCAGGAAAAACTCGCGATTGCCGGCCGGGCCCGTCAGCGGCGACGCCGCCGCGGCCGCCGCCGCGAAGCCGATCTCGTCGAACACGGCGACGACGTTCTGCAACACTTCCTTGTGAACGGCGGCGTCGCGGACTACCCCTCCCTCGCCCACCTGGTCGCGGCGTGCCTCGAACTGGGGTTTGACCAGCGCGATTATCTCGCCGAGCGCCGCCAGCGTCGGCACCAGCGGCCCGAGCACCCGCCCCAGGCCGATGAAAGAGACGTCGACGACGAGCAGCGACGGCGCCGGCTCAAGCACCGAGCCGTCGAACTCGCGCGCGTTGAACCCCTCCCACACGGTCACGCGCTCGTCGGTGCGGAGCTCCCAGGCCAGCAAACCCCGCCCCACGTCGAGGGCGTGCACGTGGGCCGCGCCGCGCACCAGTAAACAGGACGTGAAACCGCCCGCGGCGGCGCCCACGTCGAGGCACGCCCGGCCGCCGACGGCGACGCCGAAATGCTCGAGCGCGAACGCCAATTTCTCTCCGCCCCGCGACGCGTACTCCCGGCCGGCCGCGACCTCGATTTCCGCGGCCTCGTCCACCCGCGTCCCGGCCTTCACCTCCCGCCGCCCGTCGACGGTCACCTTTCCCGCCATGATCAGGCCGGCGGCGCCGGCCCTGGAGGGAGCCAGGCCCCGTGCCACCAATATCTCGTCGAGCCTGCGTTTCGGCAAATTCGCCGCCCTACTTCTTCTGCACCAGCGCCCGAGCGGCGGCCGCTATCCCGGCCGCGTTCAAATCGTACTTGTCGAGCAATTCCTGAGGCGTGCCGTGCTCGACGTACTCGTCCGGATAACCCAATCGCGCAAGCTTGACCTCGGCGGCCAGGCCGCGGTCCACGAGCATCTCCGCTACCGCCGAGCCGAACCCGCCGGCGAGGCAGCCGTCCTCGGCGGTTACGGCCGCGCCGCACCGGCGGCCCCACTCGATAATCAACTCCTCGTCCATCGGCTTCACGAACCGCGCGTTGACGACCGCCGCGGAGATGCCCTCCGCCGCCAGCCGCTCGGCCGCCTCCACGGCCGGGTAGACGAGGCGCCCTATGGCCAGGAGCAACACGTCGTCGCCCTCGCGCAGGAGTTCCGCTTCGCCGGGTTCTATTTTGCGGCGTTCGTCGCCCACTTCGACGCCCAGGGCCGTCCCCCGCGGGTACCGCACCGACCACGGCCCCAGGTCGTAGTAGATCGCGCTGTAGAGTAGCCGCGCCAGCTCCCCCTCGTCCTTGGCGGCGCTGACGACCAGGTTAGGGAGGTGCCGCATGTACGCGAAGTCGAAGGTCCCGTGGTGGGTGGGGCCGTCGTCGCCTACGACGCCGCCGCGGTCGAGCGCGAACGTCACCGGTAGCTTCTGCAGGCAGACGTCGTGATTGAGCTGGTCGTACGCGCGCTGGAGGAAGGTCGAATACACCGCGCACACCGGCCGGAGCCCCTCGCAGGCCATACCGGCGGCGAGCAGGACCGCCGTCTGCTCGGCGATGCCGACGTCGAAGAAGCGCTCCGGGAACTCCTCGCGGAAGAGGTTCAAGCCGGTACCCTCGGGCATGGCCGCGGTTATGGCGACGATATCCTCGTCTTCGGCCGCGAGCTTCACCAGCGTCTCGGCGAATACCCGGGTATACGGTTTGGCCGTCGCCTTTTTCCGCGGCTTGCCGGTGGCGATGTCGAAGGGGGGATGGCCGTGATAAGTCGTGGCGTCGTTCTCGGCGGGCACGTATCCCTTGCCCTTCTGCGTCAGGACGTGCAGCAGCACCGGCCCGCTCAGCTTCGTAACCCCTTCGAGCGTCCGGACGAGGGTGGGGAGGTCGTGGCCTTTCACGGGGCCCACGTACCGGAAGCCGAGCGCCTCAAAGAGCATCCCGGGGGTCAACAAATTCTTTATCGACTCCTCCAGCCGGCGCGCCGCCCCG
>DATKXQ010000158.1:0-4290 GCA_035528975.1 bacterium | reverse complement strand
GGTTGGCCCTTGATGACGTGCGAGAAAAAGACGTAGACCTTCCGGGGCAATATCAACTCGAGCGGGATTTCCTTGACGGCGAAGATAACGTCGCACGGCCCTAAGTCCTCGGCGACCGTCGCGCCGGCCTCCTCGTACGCGGCGTCGCCGAATATGCGATTGTCGGAGGGTTGGACGAGGACGCGCAGCCCCTCGCCGGCGACGAGGCGCGCCACCTCGCGCGGCGTCAGCGGCGCCCGCCGCTCCCACCGGTTGACGTCTTCCCGGCGTATGCCGATTACTTTCGCAACCATATCGTATTGATCGGAAAAATAATACCGCTCGGAAAAAGTAACGCGGCGGTATATTGGAAAAGCGTTTTTCTACGGTGCAAAAATATCACAGCCGCCGTTAAAAATCAACCCCGCGGCTCGAGGCCGCGGGGTTTGCTTCCGATCGTGTTGACAAGGGTTAGTGGTATTTAGTCTCGGTGGCTGCGGCACCGGCGGCCTTCATCACCGCGGCGTCGGGGCTGTCCTCATCGTCCGCCTGCTCCTCCAACGCCTCCAGCTCGTTCGCGCTGTCGAGGAGCGCCTGGCTCTGGCCCGAGGCCGCGCGGTCGCGGCTCAGCTTCTTCTGCCCGTCGAGGAGGTCCTTGGCATCCCCGCGGCGCCCCTCGGCGACGAGCCGCTGGGCCTGCTCCATCGCCGCGGCGTTCTCCATAACGTACGCGGTGTTGACGACCTCGGGGACCTCGTTCGCGGCCACGACCTCTTTCTCGGGCACGAAGTGCATCGCCAGCCGCGTCGGCGTCGCGCTTACGGGCTTCTTGGCCAGCTGGTCGTCGTAGCGGCACGCGACGGTGCCGAGCGTTACGGTCTTCTCCTCGTCGACCATCGGCAGCTCGAGCTCCAGGAAGACGGTGTACTCCTGGCCGGAGGCGATGTCGCCCACGGCGATCTCGTAGCGGCCGTTGCCCAGGTCGCGGTACTGGTAGCCGTGGACTTTGGCCACGCGGACGCCGGGCTCCAGCGCCAGGTCGACGGCGATGCCGCTCGCGGCGACGTTCACGATGCCGGAGAGCTCGCGCGCGAAGATCGTCGGTATCGCCTTCGGCTGGTCGATGTAGTAGTAGTTGCCCGCGCCGCCGGTGGCGACGAGGGTGAGCAGCTGGTCGTCGTAGTCGGCGCCCACGCCCATGGCCGTGGTATAGACGTCCTTCTTCTGCCAATCGCGCGCGATGGAGGCGAGCTTCTCGAGGTCGGTTATACCCTCGTTGGCCAGGCCGTCCGAAAGCAGGACGACGCGGTTGAGGTAGTTCTTCTTCTTGCCCTTCTTGGCCTGGGCGTACCCCTCCTCCAGGCCGCCGGAGAGGTTGGTATTGGTGCCGGCGAACAGCTCGTCGATCTTCGATTTGAGCATGCCCTTGTTCTCGACCTTACAGTTGCCCTGTACGACCTTGACGTCGGAGTCGAAGGCGACGACGCTGATGCGGTCCTGGGGGCCGAGGTTGTCGATAACGTACTTCGCGGCCTCTTTGACGTAGTCCAACTTGCCGGCGCTGCCCATCGAGCCGGAGCGATCGATAACCAGGCACAGGTTCAGCGGCGGCCGGTCCTTGGAGACTTCCGCCGGGACCTCCGCGGCGCGGAACTTCAGCTCGAGGTAGGCCGTGGCCGCGGTGCCCACCAGGCCGTACTCGTTACCCAGAATCGGCCAGAACGTGAGCGCCGCGCTCGTGTGCGCCGGGTCGAAGGAGCCGTGCAGCGGGTCGTAGGAGTTGAGGACGACGTTCTCGCCCGTCAGGTCGGCGAGGACGGCCATGGCCAGCGTGTCCACCATCTTCAGCGCCTCGTGCTCCCCCGCGCCCTCGACCTTCGCGGCGGCGACGACCTCCGCGGAAGCGACGTCTATGACGTGGGCGTCGAGGCGCAACTGGTTGGAGACGGCGAGAATGGAGCCCGCGACGATGAGGTCGGCACCCAGAAGCTTGCCGATTTTCTGGGCGTTCGACGGCTCGGCGAGCGCGGAGCGGTCGAGCTTCAGCTCCGCCAGCACGTCGTCGAGGTTGTCGCGGGTGACGACGGTGAGGGTCCGGGATTGCTTAAGGTCCGTAATGAGCATCTTGGCCATCGCGGCCTCGAGGTAATCGAGCCGGGCCGAATTGGACGTGTTCACGAACGGGAGGACCGCTATGGCGGCGTCCTTGTACGGGGCGTCGGCGGCCGCTGCCGGCCCGGCCGCGGCGCCAATAATAAGGAGTATAAAAACCGTTGCCTTTTTCATAATCCGCTCCTCTTGCTCATCGTTCCTACCGAGGTTGAATTTCAAGAGTGATGAATGCCGGTGGTATTTATATGACCGCGGCGTCGGCGCTATAGTTTAATCGCGGCCGCGGCCTTAAACTCTTTCGGTCGGCGCGGCGTCATACAGACAACGGAAGAGCATAAGCCGGGAGGCCCATATGCGTATCGTATCCCCGCTGGTTATATTATTTTCGTTGGGCGCCGCTTCGGGCGCGGCCGACATCCTGGAAGAGGCGGCCGAGGCCGCCGCGGCCCTGGCCGAGGAGAAAGTCGCCGCCGTCGACGCCGACGAGGGCGGCGTCGAGCTGACCAACTGGACCGACGGCTACGTCGAGGTCACCGCCGTCGGCACGGCCAACCTGGCGCTCGCGCAGAGCAAAGCCCACGCGCTGAGCCAGGCGGAGGAGACGGCCCGCGCCCTCGCCTACCGCAAACTCGCCGAGCGGACATACGGCGTCCAGGTTAACTCCCGGACGACGGTCAGCGGCGCGGTCGCGACGAGCGACGCGCTGACGACGCAGACGCGGGGCCTCATCCGCGACGCCCACGAGGTCAAAGTTACCCACGAAATATTGGACGACGGCTCGATCCTGTGCGCGGTCACGCTCTCGGTCCCGATGACGACGGCGCGAGGCCTCGCGGCATTGGCCGCGCAGACGCCGACGGCCTACGCCGGCGCGCCTCTCTACCGAAACGAGGGGGCCGAAACGTCGGCCGGCGACTACACCGGCGTCGTCATAGACGCCACCGGCCTGGGGGCCGACCCGGCGCTCGCCCCCACCCTCCTCACAGAGGACGGCTTCGTCGTATACGGCGCCGAGACGCTGGGGCCGGCTAGGGTCTCGGCGCTGGGCGTCGCCTCGTACGTTAAAACGCTGGAGCAGGCCCGGGAGAAAGGCGCCGGCGCCCAGCCGCTGATCATAAAAGCCCTCAAGGCCGTGGGCGAATATGCCTGCGACCTGGTCCTGCCCTCTCAAATCGTCGATATGCTGTTCCAACTCGACGCGCAAACGGACGTACTCAAGGGCGGCCGCTTGGTCATCATGACGCGGGGGCTCGAGTAATGCGCGCCGCGCCGGCTATTCTATGCGCCGTCCTGGCGCTGGCCGCGGCCGGCCACGCCGTAGTCGCCGTGGGCCGCGTACCGGCGACGGGCGACGCGGAGGCGGACCGCGAGGCCGCGTTGGCCCAGGCGCGGAGGCGCGCCGTGGAGGAGGCCGTGGGCGTCATCGTCGACGCGACGGTCCGCCTCGAGAACCAGCTGCTTATCGAGGACGAGGTTTACACGAAATCGAAAGGGCTCGTCACGAACGAGCTTATAACCGGCGAGCGCGAGGTGGACGGCTTCTACGAGGTCACGCTGAGCTGCGACGTCGAAGACCTGGGCCTGGCCGCGGAGCTGGACCGCCTCAAGAACGCGATTCTCGTAACCGTTACGGTGAAAGACGCTCTACCGGCCGAGAACCGCCTTGTCGAGGGCATAATCCGCGAGCGGCTGGTCGCCGCGGGGTACAATTGCCTGGACGCGGCCTACCTCCGCGGAAAAGACGACCCGGGCGAAGTATCCAATCCGGAAACGATGCCCCCGGAGGACCTCCAGACGCTGGGCCGCAGGTACCTGGCGCAGGTAATTCTGTACGGCGAGGTATCCACGGCGGACGCCGGCGTCGTCGGGGACGAGCTGCCGTACGTCGGCGAGAACCCCTTCGCCGGCCTCCGCATCGCGCACGCGGCCGGCAACGCCAAAGCGGTCGACACCTCCTCGGGGCAGATCCTGGCGGAGCGGCAGGCGCGCCCGGGCGAGTTCCGGGGGTTCGGCGAGGACGAGGAGGCCGCGGACGCGGACGCGCTCGTCCGCCTGGCCTCGAGCTACGCCGCCTACTTCGACGAGGCGCTCGCGGCCTTGAAATAAGAACGCGCATCGGAGGACACCCTCCTTATACGGCGGCCGGCTCGAGCCGGCCGCTTTTTAACTTAAGAATACGCGCATTTTTTGGTAATATAC
>DATKXQ010000157.1:0-2614 GCA_035528975.1 bacterium | reverse complement strand
CATCGTCCTCCTGCGTAAGCGCGAGCCGTGCCACCTCCCCGACGCGATCGCTCCGCAAAACCGCTACCTCGGCGTGATGTTGCCGTACACGCCGCTGCACCATTTATTGTTCGACGACGACGTCGAGATCCTGGTAATGACCTCCGGCAACCGCGCCGACGAGCCCATCGCCTACCGCGACGACAAGGTGGTCGAGCACCTCGCCGGCATCGCCGATTATTACCTGACGCACGACCGGGCCATAGGCCGCCGCGTCGACGACAGCGTGACGCGGGTCTTCCGCGGCCGAGAGTACGCCGTCCGGCGTTCGCGCGGGTACGTGCCGTTGCCGCTCGAGCTGGGCCGCACGTATAAAACGAGCGTGCTGGCCGTCGGCGCCGAGCTCAAGAATACGTTCTGCCTGACCAAAGGTTCGCAGGCGTTCGTCGCGCACCACGTCGGCGACCTGGAGAACGTCGCGACGCTGGAGGCCTTCGAGGAGGGTATCGCGCACTTCCGGGATATGTTCGACGACGACGTTGAGGTCCTCGTCATGACTTCCGGGAACCGCGCCGACGAGCCCATCGCCTACCGCGACGATATGGTGGCCGAGCACCTGGGCGGCATCGCGGATTATTTCCTGACGCACGACCGCGCCATCGCGCGGCGCGTCGACGACACGGTGACGCGGGTCTTCCGCGGCCGCGAGTACCCGGTCCGGCGCTCGCGCGGCTACGTGCCGCTGCCGCTCGAGCTGGGCCGGGATTACCGGACGAGCGTCCTGGCCGTCGGCGCCGAGCTCAAGAATACGTTCTGCCTGACCAAAGGCTCGCGGGCCTTCGTCTCCCATCATATCGGCGACCTCGAGAACGTCGCGACGCTGGAGGCGTTCGAGGAAGGAATCGCGCACTTCCGGGAAATGTTCGATGTAACGCCGGCGGCCGTCGCCCGGGACCTCCACCCCGACTACCTCGCCTCCCGTTACGCGATGGCTTCGGGACTAGCGGAGGTCGTGGTCCAGCACCACCACGCGCACGTGGCCTCGGTCCTCGCGGACGCGGGGTATTACGAAGGCAAAGTTATCGGCGTCGCCTTCGACGGCGCGGGCCTGGGCGACGACGGCGCCGTCTGGGGCGGCGAGTTTCTGATCGCCGACCTCGCCGGTTACGAGCGCGCGGCGCATTTGAAGTACGTGCCGCTGGCCGGTGGCGACGCCGCGGCGCGGGAGCCGTGGCGGATGGCGCTCAGCTGGCTCCGCGAGCTCTACGGCGGCGACGCGCTCAAAAAGCCCCTGGCCTTTATAAATAATATTCCCAGGGGCCAACGCGAGTTGGTGCTGGAAGTCGCGGCCCGGGGCGTGAACTCGCCGCCGACGAGCTCGATGGGGCGCCTCTTCGACGCCGTCGCGGCGCTGGCGGGCCTCCGGAATTTCGTGAATTACGAGGGCCAGGCGGCGGCCGAGCTCGAGCAATCGGCCGCGGCGGACGAGGCCGGCGCGTACTCGTTTTCATATCATAAAGGTGAGACGTTGGTGATAGACGCCGCGCCGGTAATCGAGGGCGTCGTGGCGGACGCGCGCGCGGATACCGCGCCCGGCGTGATAGCGGCGCGCTTCCACAGCGCCGTCGCGGCCATGGTGGCTGACGTCGCTTCCCGGCTCCGCGACGAGTACGGCCTGAGTGCGGTCGCGCTCGGCGGCGGGTGCTTTCAAAATATTACTCTTATGAACAAGCTCCGGCCTTTGCTGGAGGAACGGGGTTTCAGCGTCCTAATTCACGAGCGCGTGCCGACGAACGACGGCGGCCTATCGCTGGGCCAGGCCGCGGTCGCGCTCGCGCGGCTCGAAAGGGAAAATTCGTAATATGTGTTTAGGCGTACCGATGAAGATAATCGAGATCGCCGGGACGACGGCGACGGTCGAGATGTCGCACGTGCGGCAGGAGTGCGACCTGTCTCTTTCCCCCGACGCGCGCGTCGGCGACTACGTTATCGTCCACGCCGGCTTCGCGATAGAGGTGCTGGACGAGGAAGAGGCGCAGGAGACGCTGGACTTGCTCGACGAGGTGGGCTTCGATACGGGACGAGGGCGGTGAAGTACCTCGACGAATTCCGCGACCCGGAGCGCACCCGGAAGGCGGCGCTAGCCGTCGCCGCGGTGAACCCGGGCGGCCGCGAGTTCGCGTTCATGGAGGTATGCGGGACGCATACGATGGCGATCGCGCGGTATGGCCTGAAGAAACTGCTCCCGCCGAACGTCCGGTTGATATCGGGGCCCGGCTGCCCGGTGTGCGTAACGCCCAAGGAGTTCGTCGACCACGCCGTCGCGCTCGCGCGCGCGCCGGGCGTCGCGGTCGCGACCTTCGGCGACATGATGCGCGTCCCTGGGAGCTCGGCGGACCTGCTGCGGCTGCAGGCCGAGGGCGCGGACGTGCGCGTCGTCTACTCCGCGCGCGAGGCTCTGGCCGCAGCCCGGGCGGAGCCGGCTAGCAAGGTGGTCTTTCTGGCGGTGGGCTTCGAGACGACGGCGCCGACGATCGCCGCCACCGTGATGGAGGCGGCGACCGCGGGAGTGGAGAACTATTTCGTGCTGGTGGCGCACAAGCTTATCCCGCCGGCGATGCGAGCGTTGTGCGCG
>DATKXQ010000156.1:0-3388 GCA_035528975.1 bacterium | reverse complement strand
GAGGAAGTGGCGCTCGCGTACCAGGTCCATAGCCGGACCGTCGTGAATATGGTCCGTGCCGGCGACCTCGACGGCGTAAAAGTGGGCGGCCAACTACGCGTCGTCGCCGACTCGCTACCTATCCCTATCGGCGAGGCGCCTACGTACGCGCCCAAGCATCGCGTCTACGCCGCCCTCGCTGGCCGCAATATTTCGCTCGCCGCGCTCGCTGAAAAATTACGTGCCGACCGGCGTTACGTTGGCGAAATCATAGCCGGCGTCGCGGGCCGCCGCGGCCGCAAGGCCCAAACTATCCGCGAAGGCATCGCCAAATTCCTGAAAATACCGTACGAGGAGCTGTGGGCGGAGTAAACCACACAACTACCGTCCGCGCCGCCGCCACAACCCAGGGGGAACGAGATGATAAACCTACGGCCCGACCTCCCGAGTGCCGACCCGCCAAAGTGTTTTATTTTCTGCCCGGCGGCCGCTCTTTGGCATTTCCGGAGGTTAAAGAAAGAAGCGTATAACCTTAGCCCACGCGAGAGGGATTTCAGAGCGCAGGCGCGCCACGACATTTTAACGGCAGCTAAAAACGGTTCTTCCGGATGGGCCGCTTTTGTCAAAGCGCGTATGACGTATTTCCCGTACCAGGGCGCTTTGCCAACAGCGGAACAATTTGCCTAAATAACCGGCGGCGGCGCCGCCACAACCCCAAGGGGGAAAGAGATGACTCTTTACATCGTAAAAATAGCGCAGGGGCTGGCCGATTTGGCCGGCCAGGAACTCTCGGACGAACACATCCGCGAGGCCGCCAAGCTTTTGGTCGTGCCCGATAACGTGCCTGTGGCCGCCTAAGCGGCGGGCGGCACGACGTCGCCGCGCGACTCGACCGCATCCTTAGCCCATTCTTCGATTAAAGGCAGGAACCTATCGCTGTAATACTTGTAGCTGAACTTCGGGCCGCCCAACTTTTCTATCTCGGGGCCTACGACGCCTATGACCGCGTACGCCGCTATGCGCGCGGTCTGCCTGATAATCCACAACTCGTCTACCTTGGCCATATCGACACCTCCGGGAATATTCTACCGCGTCGTAGGCCCCGTGTCAACGCCGGAGCGTGCGCGGCATGACTACCGTCCGCGCCGCCGCGGTGAAGGACGTCGCCCGGGCCGAGGGCGTAACGCCCCAGGCTATCGTGAAGCGCGTCTCCCTCGGCCAACTCGACGCGGTCCGCGTCAAGGGCCCCGGCCGCGGCGGGACGCAACTCTTCATCCCCGAGGACGCGTTGCCCGAACCCCTCGCCGCCAGGCTCGAGCGGCGGGGGGCTTTCGTCGACGTGCCGGCGGTCGGCGTTGTCGAGAAGCTACGTGCGGCGCCGGCATCGGTTGTAGACGCCGAGCTCCACGACGCCGCCGACGCCGCGCTGCTCGAGCGCGAGCCCCTCGCCGTCGACTACGTGCCCCCGGGGACGTACCTGACGTCCGTCGAGATAGCCGACCTCCTCGGCTCGACGAAGCGCGCCGTCGAGTTGCGCGCCGGCCGGGAGGGCTGGCCCTCGCTCGAGTCCGACTCGAGCCGCGGCCGCTACCGGCTTCGCCTCTTCCCGTTCAACGTTCTGCCCCTCGAGGCCCAGAGCCGCTACCTCGAGCAGCAGCGCTTCGACCTCGCCCCCGACAACGGCAACCGCCCCGCCGTTGCCGACGCGTCCGTCAAGACCTGGCTCTCGCTGCCGACGTCGTTGCGGCGCGAGGCGCTGCGCCGCGCCCGCATCCTCGAGACGGCCGAGGCCTCGGCGACGCGGCCGAAACGCCGCCGCGAGGCGCTCGCCCGCTTCGTCGAGAAGTACCGGGCCGACCATCCGGACGAGAAGCGCCTCAGCGTCCGATCCGTCTACCGCTGGCGCCGCGCGTTCGAGAACGGCGGCCTGCTGGCGCTCGTGCCGGATTGGGAGAGCCGCGAGCACCTCGGCATGAGCTCGCTGTCGCCGGAGATGAAGGCGTTCCTCGACCTCCTCTACCTGGACCAGAACCGCCCCAGCGTGAAGTGGTGCTGCCAGCGCCTCGCCGAGAAATGCCGCGAGCGCGGCTGGCGCGTCCCGAGCTACAGCGCCGTCCGCTACTACGTCAACTCCATCCCGGTGGAGGAGCGCGTCTACCACCGCGAGGGCCAGCGCTCGTGGGAGGAGAAGTTCCTGCCGTCGGTCCTGCGCGACTACGACTCGATATCGCCCAACGACATATGGTGCGCCGACCACTGCCAGCTCGACGTCGCCGTCCTGGTCCGGGACCGCAACGGCAACCGCCGCCCGATATTCCCCTGGCTTACGGCCATCGAGGACCTGAGCTCGCGCGCGATCGTCGGCTGGGCGCTGGCCGAGATGCCCTCCTCCTCCACTATCAACGTCGCGCTCCTCCGCGCCCTCCGCCGCTTCGGCGTTCCGAAACACTTCCTGATCGACAACGGCCGCGACTTCGCCTCGAAGCAGTTCACCGGCGGCGCCGAGAAGCGGTTCCGTTTCAAACTTAAGGAGTCGGAGGTGCGGGGCGTCTTCTCGTTCCTCAAAATAGAGCCCCACTTCGCAATCCCCGGCAACCCCAAGGCGAAGCCGGCGGAGCGGTTCTTCCGTACGCTCAAGGGCGACTTCGAGGTTGCCTTCCCCGGTTACCGCGGCCGCGACGTCGCCCACCGCCCCGAAAAACTCAAAGGCGAACTCGTGGCCGGCGACGAGCTCCTTTTCTTGGGCGCGATGGCGACCGAGGCCGGCCGCTGGCTCGAGACGTACAACGCCACGTGGGAGCACGCCGGCCTCGACGGCCGCGCGCCGCTCGACGCGTGGAACGAGTGGGCCAAGGAGAACGTCGTCCGGAAGGTCGAGGAAACGGCGTTGCGGCTGATAATGATGACCGCCGAGGAACCGCGGCTCGTCGGCCGCTTCGGCGTCCGCTTCCAGGACCAATACTACTGGCACGAAGACCTGTTGGCCCACCACGACCGGAAGGTCCTGATCCGGTACGAACCCGACGACCTCGGCCGCGTCGTCGTCCACGACCTCGAGGGCCGCTTCGTCTGCGTCGCCCCCCGCCGCGGCCGCACTCCGTTCCTCGGCGACATGGACGAGCACAAGCGCATCCAGGCCCTCAAGACGAAAAAGAAGCGCGCCCTCCGCGACGCCCGCGCGGCCGCGGCGGAACTCGCCGGCGGCGAGCCGACGCTGAGCGACAAGTTGCGGCCGGCCGTGGTTGCCGAACCGGAGACGCCGTTCGTCGAGCTCGCGGCGACGGCGTTCGATGGCGTCGAGCTGCCGGACGAAGCGAGTACGCAGCCGGCGCCGGAGGAAAAGGATAGTCGCCTCCGGCGCGCCCTCGCCGAGGTCAACCGACGGCGCCTGGACCACGTGAAGGCGAGC
>DATKXQ010000155.1:0-5688 GCA_035528975.1 bacterium | reverse complement strand
ATGTTTAGATCGTGTCGCACCGGGGTTGATTTTCGCGGATTGGCAGTAAGGTTAATAACATGAGGGACTTCGTATCCGCTAATAGCAGCCGGGACTAAACAACCCGACAATCGAATTGCGAAACGAATTGCGAAAACGCCGGAATATTGTAAGTCTTTTATCCTCTTTATCTTCCGGCGTTTTCGCTGGTTAATATTTGCGAAACAAACCAATATCGTATATTCGGTATTAAAGGTGCTTCCCTCTACCGAAATACGGCCTTTACGCGGCCAAGGGACGCTGGCTCCACCGACGTCATGGCGATGGTCATCGCGTAAACCCAGTTGGGTGAGTAGTTGGTGTACCAGACGTATCTTCCGTCCCACGCGACGTCGTAGGGCTGGTGGCCGTTGCGCGGGATAGAGCGGATGATGGAGCCCGATGTTGTTACTTGGTAAATCGCGCCGCTATACGAGCCTTCGCACACCCACAGGTACGGGGCGTCCCAGGATACACCATAAACAGAACTCCCTGGCGCCGGGAACGACGAGACGACGGAGCCGGAGGTGGTTATCTTGTATAACGCCGCACCGGACGTGCACCAGAGATAACCGCCGCCATACTCGATAGCCTGGGCGTTGAATGGTATGGTGAACGAGTCGAGGAGGCCGCCCCCAGTGTTTAGGTGGTGTATGTAGCCGGTCGAGGAGCAGGTCCAGAACTCCGCGTCGGTCCGGGCAATGCCATTGGCCTTGACGTACGCCCCCACGTAAATGGTGCTTACGTAGGAACCCGTAGTCGTCCTCACGTGGATCTGGTTATTGATGCTATGCGCGAAGTAAAGGTAGCCGCCGTGGTAGTCGAAGCCCCGAGCCCAATCCGAACCGAACGACGCGATGATGGAGCCGTTGCCGGTCGCGAGCGCGGCCGCCGCCAATACTACGATACCAGTAATGATCCTTATGGCCTTCTTCATGGCGCCCCCTTTTTATTTTCAAGATATTCCCGATAGGACGCTAAAAGTTCAGATAAACCCTGCTCTTCTACACCAGTACCATAAACCAATTCCCCCTCCTCGTCTTCTTCTGCGCAGATGAAAAGGTACCTTTCGGTGAGTCGCTTTTCAAGTTCATTAGTTTTAACTTTAGCGTCTAAACTAAAGTGAGTAAAAATATCAATTATTTTAGAGAAAGCTTCTTTGTGCATATCACCACCTCCTGCCATTACTCGATATTAGTATTATACTCTCTTTAAATTACACGCGCAAGGCCTACATTTTACTGCCGCCGGTGGAGTAGCACGCCGCGACGGTGCAGCCGCAGCGCGTCGTCGGTCGCCGGGATGGATTCGAGCAGAAGGCCGTCGCCGTGACCGGTCCGGACGACGGCGGCGTAACGGCTGCCCGGGTCGTTACGGTAGAGGTAGACGTAGTTCTTGCGCCAGACGGCGCGGCCCCCGGCGAAGTACGCCTCCAGCCAGACCTCGTATGGTTCCTCCAGCGTGGTCTTGATTAACGGGACCAGGCGGAGGCGGCTCGCGTCCGGGCCGCCGGCGTAGTGGGCGGCGACGCTCTCGGGCATGAACGTCACGTAGTCGCCCAGGGCGTCCGTCGTCCGCACCAGGCCGCGGGGGGTGCCGAACGCCTGGCGCATTTCGCCGGCGTAATACGCCGCCGGCTTGCCGGCCGGCAGCAGCTTCACGTCGTTTTTAACCCACGCCTGCCGCGCGAGCCGCGGCGCCGCGCTCTCGTAGATCGCGGCGAGGAGCTTGTTCTCGCGGGAGGCCAGGAGTTGGGCCTGGTCCCATTCCCGGAGTTCTTTCTGGTAAAGATAGGGCTTGTCCCAGAACGCCCGGGGCGAGCCGTCGAAGCCCGGGTCGAATCCGCTGGGGAGGTCGGACCCCTTGTAGATGCGTAAGCCGCGGGCCTCCTCCGCCGTGACGCCCTCGACCCAGCAGCGGCAGCGGTGGCCGTTCTTCGGCCAGTTGCTCGTCCACCACGGGTCGTCGCGGGGAAGGGTGACGTTCGCGATCGCTGCGTGCGCCGGCCGGACGACGCCGTCCTCCATCGTCTTGTAGCGGAGGTTCGGGAAGAGGCGTTCGGCGACTTCGCCGTGGAGCTCGTCGTAGAGGCCGGCGTTGTACGCCTCGGAGAGGTTGTTTACGAATACCGTCTCCAGGTGGAAGTCGTTGGCACGGGTGACGCCGAGGCGGTCGAACGCGGCGTCGACGTCGGCCTTGAACTCCGCGAAAGTGCGGCCCTCCGCCATCGCCCGGGCGGCCTCCTTATGCACGCCGGCGAGGAGGTCGTTGCGCTCGACGCCCGCCATCGTGAAGGCGTAGTGGCGCATGTTAGAGGAAAGGCGCTCGTACTCCTCGGGCGAGAGCGGGACTTTATTCTGGAAGTACTTTACGGCAGCCTCGGGCGTTACGAAGTCGGTGCCCTCGGCGTCCGCGAACGATTCCTGGCCGGCGAGGCTGCGCATGTCGTCGGCGACATCGGCGCGGCCCTGAAGGTAGCCGTGGAGGATGACGCCGTGGTATACGTCTCCCAACGTACGGGTGGTCTCGAAGGCGGCGCGAAGGTTTAACCCAGGGAGGTCCTCGTACGAGCGGCACTTCCGCACCGCGGCCTTAACGGCGTCTGCCAAGCCCTCATACGCGGCGTCGGCCGCGGGTCGGGCGGCGTTCTCGATGTGGGCGGGGTATTTCGGCCGGCGGCGCCGCACGCCCGGCTTTTCGGCGAAACTCATCCCCTGCTGGGGCGCGGCGATGGTTTTGTCGTCGCCGGCCGGCGCCGGGATGTGGAGCCGCTTCCGGGCGTGGTCCTCGCCGAGGATGCCCATACGCCAGCCGAGGTCGATGTTCGCCCGCTCGTTTTCGTCGGCCGGCAGGTCCTCCTCGATGATGTGAAATTCCGGGAAGGGCCCGTCGAAGTCGAAGTTTTCGAGGACGAGGCGTCGGATCGCTCTGTCGAACCCGGCCTCGACGAGGCGGTGGTCGCCCTCGATGAGGTCGTCGCGGACGATGAGGTGGACCGTCGCCGCGGCCCGCGAGCCGGTATCGCCGATCTCGGTCGTCAACGTTTGCCCGAGTACGGCCTTTGATATCTCGAAATTACAGGAGTCCTTCAGTTTTTCGTAGATACCCGCAGACGAAGCCCGGAAGGGCGTGTCTACAAGTTGGATGCTGTCGTCGTCGGGAATGGCGGCGACGCCGTCCTGGACCATCCTAACCGCCATCGAGAGCAGGTTGGCTATTTCGTCTTCGCCGGCGCTACGAGGGTGTTTAATGAGAGCCCATGGCATGCCATACTTCTCGGTATAGATGAACCAGAATTTTAGGGTGCCCTTTTTGAACACGATGGGCCAGAAGACCTTCGAGAATATGCGCTCGCCGTACGGGTTATCGTAGGAGGGGCGGTGGCGAACGAAGAGGAACTTCCGCTCGTCTATCTCCTCGCCCTCGAGGGGAGCGTGTTTCGTCAGGAAGCGGGGCTCGCCGTCGGGCGTCCATGCGAACCACTCCGGCGGCAGGCCGGCGATATCCTCATATACGACCTTGTCTCCCTCGGCGCGCCATATATACTCGAAGGGTGTATATCCCCAAAAGAGCGCGTCGAGCATTTCGGCCGTGATGCGGTCCGTGTCGAGGCGGCGGAATACGGCGACGACGAACTCGAGTACCTGGCGGCTGCGCGCGTTGTCGTCGGCGCCAGCGGGGAGCGCGATCTGCCACGGCCGCCGGAGGGTACCGGCCGTACGTGACTGCATGCACGCGAAGAGGTGCGAGTCGCCGGGCAGGTCCCGGTAAATACTGATGTCCGCGCCCCGCTTCCGCAGGATAGGGTCCGGGTCGGGGAGGATGTTGAGCATGGAGGTGAAATCGTACGCGGTGGCGTACGACGCCAACCGCTGCAGCAGTTTGCCGTCCTTCATTAGTAACCCTCCAGGATGACGTCGGCCCTACGGACGCTCCGCGACCTTATGGACGGGCAGCGGCCGCCGGTCGACGCGAGCGATACGGCCCCCTCGAGGGCGTCCGGGCCGTCGTCGGCGACGGATGGCTCGTCGAGGAAAACAAGCTGTTCGACGAGGACGTCCTGGTCGGTGTGGCCGCGGTGGAAACGCAGTTTTCCGTGTTCGACTATATACTGTAGCGTGCTAACGATCCGGGCCTCCTTGTTGCTTCTATGGAGGACGAGTTTTAACGGTAGGTAATAACCCCGCTCCCGCGCCATCCGCTCGTAGTCGCGCTGCAGGAGGACCTGGAAGCCGTTTATCTCCAAGCCGAAAAGGGTCGGGTGGTAATCGTCGTATGTTTGCCAGCTTTTATGGAGTAGTGCGTCGATGCTGACCCGCCGGATGAACGCGTCGAGGACGTAGTAGACCATGTTCTGGCGGTCGAGGCCGACGGTTACAATCGCGTGGAATTCGCTGCTCTTCCCCTCGCCCGTGACCGGGTCCTCGAACGAGTAAACGTCGAGGCGGCGGCCGGCGATCTCCCCTGGGTCGTAGTAGCGGATCCACTCGTCCTGGAAGTTGCCGTCCGGGTTCTGGGGGTTGCAGTTGTACTCCTTTTCGAAGAGGACGGACCCCATGAACCGCTTTTTGGCCGCGAGCTCAGAGAGCGGCCACCGGGCCGGCCACAGCGGCTCGCCGGTCGCCGGGTCGATGGCGCGGTAGATCCGCCGCTCGACCACGCCGTCGAGGTCCTCGTCGAACAGGAGGTTCCCCATTACGGACCGCTTCGCGAGGAGGTTCCCGATGATGAAGAACGAGCAGCCGGTGTCCATCGTCCCGTAGACCTCGCCGCGGAGCCAGTCGTATACGCGCTTTATCGTCCGGGGGTTGCGGACCGACTCGTCCGACTCGACGTCGTCGACGACGATTAAGTCAGGGCGCCATTGGCGGTATCGCGCGCTACGGACGCGTTGGCGGCGCCCTCGAGCCAGCACGCGGGTCTCGGTCGTCGTCGCGAAGTCGCCCCTCTCCCCCGAACCCTCCCGCCGGCGGATGCCGAAGTCCTGCCTGAGCCGGGGGTTTTCCTCGAGCTCGAGCTTGATGAACTCGGTCGCGTCGGCGGCCTGGTCCTCGGTCTCGGATATCAAAACGATGAAATGGCGGAGGCGGAACGCGAGCTGGTGCAACGGGTACGCGAGGGCGACGAGCGTACTTTTGCCGTGGCTGCGGGCCGCGGCCACGGCGACCGGGCGGTCGCGGAGGTTCAACAGCTCGACGAGGTCCCGGTGGAACGGCGCCGATTCGACCTGAAAATAGTGCGGCAGGTAAGTCTTGCCGAAGTAGAGGACGTCATCGCGGGCCCGGGCCAGGCGTTCCTCTCGCTCGTTCGGCGGCAGCGGCGTGCACGACGACGCCATAGACTCGCGGATTTCGGCGAGTCGCCGCTCGAGCTCGCGCCGGGTTTGGCCCTTTCTAATTTTGCGGCTTTTAGTCATAATCCTTGGCCCATTCCACGAGCTCGCTCCAGCGGGCGAAGAACGCCGTACGCTCGTCGACGTCGGCGATGTTCTCCTTGCCGAACTCCACCACCAGGCCGGCCGTCAGGACGGCGAGCTCGAAGGGGCGATAGGTGCGCCGCAGCTTCTCGACCGCGTTGACGAGCGCCGTAAGGCACTTTATGGTCTCGACGTCGACCGACTCGATGGGGAGGGCGTTGATCTCGGCGACCTTTTTATGGAGCGTTTGGACG
>DATKXQ010000154.1:0-3417 GCA_035528975.1 bacterium | reverse complement strand
ATGGGTCGTCCTGAGGCGAAGGCGCCTCGGCCATCGGGGCCTGGGGCGTCGCGTCCTCGAATTCCGATTCCTCGAACGCCGGTTCGGCCGCCACTTTGTTGTCGATGAACCGCGCCCATTCCGGGAACCGCTGGCTCAACTGGTCGTAGTTCTCGAGGGCCCGGGCGCGCAGACACATGTTCCGCAGCACCCCCGGCCGGTTCAGCTCGATTAAAGCCTTAATGGCCATCACGTACGCCGAGAAATCTTTCCCGTAAACGTCGAGGTACTTATCAAAACGATCCGCGGCCTCTTCGAACCTCTTCTTCTCGAACGCTTCCACGCCCCCCACGAAGTTGGGGTCGCCGTGGTCTTCGGCCGGCGGCGAATCGAGGAGCGGCTCCACCGTCCGCCGAACCTCCAGCGCGGCGTCGGGGTCGACGCCTCGCGCCCGCAGACGTTCCCGGACCAGCGGGTGTTTGCGGTTGGGTACTATCACGAAAACCTCGCCCTTGATCGAAGCGGGGTCGGGGCGACGCTCCGTTGTGAAGACGCCGTCGGTAATAATGCGGTGCACGAGTTCACGGAAATTGACTTGCGGGTTTTCGCGACTCAGGATGTCTATAAGCAGTTTATAGCCCACGTAGTCGAGCCGTTGTTCCATATCCAGGCCCAGGTCCACGATCCGTTCCGCAATCGCCGATTCGTTGGCGCGCGCGAGGTCGTCCAGCGAGACGAACTGGTCCGCCTGCGTCCGGAGGAAATCCGACGTATTGCGCTCGAACCCCATGACGATGACCCTTTTTCCGTTCTGCTGCGCCCGCTTGACGATCTCTACGAAGTCGCCGTCGCCCGTAACCAGCGCGTACTTCTGGATGTTCTGGTTGGTGTAGATCAACTGAGCGACGTCCCAGGCGATGTAGATGTCGGCGTTGTTCTGCAAAACCGCGCAGCGCTGGCCGGTTTTCACGTCGGTCTTGTCCACCTGCTTCGAGCTGATATTCACCGTCTCGACCCGCCACTTGCTTAATTGGGCCAAACCTTCCACGAAATTGCTCCACGGCGCGTACGCCCTCTCCAAGATGATCTTACCCGATTGCTTGATCTTCCCGTGTATACCCTCTATGACCACTCCCAAGTCCATCGGCACACCGTAAAGACGCTCGAGCGTAATGAAAACGTACTCGTAATCGATAAATACGCCGATACCTTCATCGTTAAATTCGTTGACCATATTTCTCCTTCGCTAAAAAAGCCATCAACCAATGACTCTAATTTAAAAAATGGGCCCTAAGAAAAGAACTTACAAACCGCAACCGGTTATTCGGCGCGCCCGCCCGCCGAGCGCCGAGCGCCGAGCGCCGACCCGGACCGCAACGTACTCGAGCTAGCCCGCCTCGACGGCGATTTCCTTCGGTTTGGCCTCCTCGCTCTTGGTAAGCGTAATCGTAAGGACGCCGTCCTTGTAATTCGCGTTCACCTTGTCGGCCCGTACGACCGACGGGAGCTCGAGAGCCCGGAAGAAACTTCCGTAAACGCGCTCGAGGCGGTGGTAGTTCTCCTCGGAAGCCTCCTTCTCTATTTTCCTTTCGCCCCGTACCGTGAGGACGTTGTTCTGCACGGAGATTTTGAAGTCGTCCTTCGCGACGCCCGGGGCTTCGACCTTAACCTTTATAACGTCCTCGGTCTCCGACACGTCCACCGCCGGAACCCATACCGCCCCTTCCGCGCCCGCCTCGGCGCGACGCGTCATCAGATCGTCGAAGAGACGGTTCACCTCTTGCTGTATCCCCATGATGTCCCGGAACGGACTCCACCGGACAACAGCCATCTCGTTCACACCTCCTTTCTCTTCCGCGGCCTCATCCGGGCCTTCGTCCGCTTTTGAGGCCGAGACCCTCAAACCGCGGTATTTCTCGGGTAAATCCTTAGTTAGAATCTCGCATACTATTCTTTCCAACAGCTCCAGATTCCACGGTTTGGTCAAAAAAGCGAACGCGCCGTTCTCCATCGCCGACATTATGTCGGCCGTGGACGGCAGGCCGCTCATCATCACGACCGCCAGCGAAGGGCGGAGTTCCTTGGCTATTTTGAGCAGCGACAGGCCGTCGAGCAACGGCAACTGTAAATCCAGAAACGCTAAATCGTGGTGGGCCACCTTCACCAGGTCGAGGCCCTTGACGCCGTCCGCCGCCTCCTCGGCGTCCACCTCCGCGCGAGCCAGAAACTCGCGGAGCGAGCTCCGTACTTCGCTATCGTCATCTACTACTAATGCCAGCGGCTTAGCCATGGTAACCACCCACGTACCTTCTAGTCCGGTTATTATTTGAGCAAAATATATGCCACCAAGCTAAGCCGTTGATTATAACATTTTCGCGACGATTATCCTATAAAAATGATGAAAAAGGCCGTCGCGCCGAGAAAAAAAGCCGCCAGAGCCCCGAGGGTTGGAAACGATATGCGCCATAATGACGCGCCTCTTTTCAGATACGGTATTTTTGGCGTATAGTAATAGGAATCAAAGTCCCCCGGCAGGCCGACGCCTTCGCCCCGCCTAAGCCGACGTACCGGCCTCCCCCGTCTCTACGTCGTGGTGATGCTTAATAATCTTGGCCGTCATAAGGTAAACTACCATTTCGCCGATGTTGGTAGAGTGGTCGCCGATGCGCTCGAGCGCCCGGGCGACCGTGAGGAGGTGAACGCAGGCCCCCACCTCGGCCGGATTCTTCTCGGCGTACGCGATAATATCGCGGTAGATCTTGCGTTCCAGCTCGTCGGCCTCGTCGTCGCGCTCGCACACCCGCCGCGCCCACGCCGGGTCCCGCTTGACGAACGCGCGGACCGCGTCGTGCACCATGGCCCCGGACACCCGGGCCAGGGAAGGCAAGTCGAACAAGGTGTCGGGCTTATCCTCCAACTCGTGAAGGCCCAACGCGTCCTGGCAGATGTCTATCGAGATGTCGTCGATGCGCTCCAGGTCGCGTATGATGTTGATGGCCGTGATTATCATGCGAAGGTCGATAGCGACCGGTTGGTGGAGCGCGATGAGCGCCAGGCACCGCTCCTCGATGGCGACTTCCAAACTGTCCACCCGTCCCCGCTCGTCGATTACTTTCTGCGCCTGCTCGGCGTTGTCCGTCAGTACGCTCTCGACGGCGTCGTCGAAGATCTCCAACACCAGGCTGCTCATGCCGAGAAGCATGTCGTTGACCTCGGCGAGTTCGTCGTGGAAATGTTTTTCCGGCACCATAACCGTACCCGCTTTCGTCCCTTCCGTCGAAGAGCCCGCGCTTAGCCGAAGCGGCCGGTGATATAGTCTTCCGTCAGCTCGTTGTCGGGCCGCGTAAACATCTTCTCCGTCTCGTTCACCTCTACCAGTTTCCCGTTCAGGAGGAAGGCCGTCCGGCTCGAGATGCGCGCGGCCTGCTGCATGTTGTG
>DATKXQ010000153.1:0-3966 GCA_035528975.1 bacterium | reverse complement strand
CAAAGGACGTGCTCGGGTGGGAGCCGATGGTCCCGTTCGAAGAGGGGTTGCGGCGTCTGGTCGAGTATATTAAGGCCAACCGCGATAGGTACGAGTGAGAAACCGTTCGCTACGTAATAAAGAAATAAGCCGGCCTAGAGGCCGGCTTTATTATAGGGCGCCGTAATCGCGGCGTTAGAACATAACCTGAAACTCGCTCGCGATTGCGTCGTTGGACGTGGGGTATTTGTCCTCGAGTACGCGCGTATAGTCGCTCCTGAACATCAGGTTCCGTCCCAGGAAATGCAGCGCGAACCCGCCCGTGTACCGGTCCTCCGGGCAGTCCCCCCGTTTCAATATCGCGGCGTCGAAACGCTCGTAGCGGACGTACGGTTGGAACCCCTGGAAATAACGCCACGGCAATTTCTTATAATAATCGATAAGGCCGAAGTATCCCCGGTCATACGTATCCTTATAAACG
Source organism: bacterium (assembly GCA_035528975.1). Classification (GTDB taxonomy): domain Bacteria; phylum RBG-13-66-14; class B26-G2; order WVWN01; family WVWN01; genus WVWN01. The sequence continues at coordinate 3,506 of DATKXQ010000153.1, read as the reverse complement.
ACTTCATACCCCCCGTAACGTTCGCTCGCGATCGGGTAATCGTTGTAAAAACGCTGCATGTATTCGGCGGATACGGTCAGGCCGCCGACGGCGAAGCGGACGTCGGCGCCCGCGCGCGGTTCTTCGAGGAATTCCTCCCGGACTGTCGAATATCCCGCGTATTTTTCCCTCAGCTCCTTCCCATAATAATAAGAATAGCCGATTTCGAAATTCTTCAGGCCCGGTATCGGCGCGCCGTAAACGCGGCCTGCTCCCGCCATCAAGGACGATTCGTCGTTGTAAACGCCGGCGGCGACGCCGATTTTATAGGGCCAGGTATCCCGTTCCGTAAGGTAGTCGAAACGGACGCCGTAACCGCGGCCCGGAGCGATTTTGCTCGAGGATAACGTCCGCGCGTTGCACGTCAAGTAACCCTCTTCGGTAGTCGCCTCGACGCCGAACGGCAGGAAGTACAAACCGATTTTTGGGGATATGTTGCCCGGGAGCGTCGTTCCGATGTAAGCTTCGCGTAAAGCGTCGAATGCCCGACTACGCACGTCGTACGCGACTTTATCGAAAAGCAGGCCGTAGACGCGGAACTCCGCTTCGGCGACGTCGAAACGGCTAAGGTCGAGGTGTTGGTCTCCGATATTTCGGTACGTATAGTAATGGCCGGCTTGAAGCAGCAGGCCGAGGTTTGCCGATACGTCGTCCGACGGTACGTCGACGGCGACGCCGAACGCGGTGCAACTCGCCAGGGCGATGACTATGAAAGTTTTCGCGAAATACATACGGCGCGCTCCCGCGTATTAATAATGCGTACCCTGCGAGTTAAGAACATACTTTAAAACATAACCTGAAACTCGCTCGCAATACTATCGTTGGCGCTACGGCATTTCTCTTCTATTATCCGCGTATAGTCGGCCCGGAACATAACGACGCGGTCGAAGAAGAAGATTGAGAAGCCGCCGGTATAATAATCTTCTTGCACATTACCCCGTCTGATTACCGCGGGCTTGAAATGCTCGTAGCGCAGGTAAGGGCGGACCGATTGGACGTATTCGTAGGGGAGGGGATGCGAGTAACTAAGGGTAGCGAAATAGCCGCGATAGTAATCGTCCTTATAAACGTATTCCCGTCGCTTAGGGGATACGCCCACGCACTCTTCTTGGATATAATACTGCATGTATTCGGCGGCCAGGTTGAACGGCCCGGTTTCGTACGATACGTCAAACCCGAGGCGAGGCGCCGCGAAGAAGTAGGGCCCGTCGACCCGGGGCGGTATCTCTATCATCCGATATTCTTTTCCGTAATAGAAGGAACAGCCGGCCACGAGCGTCGTCGCGGCCGGGACCGGCGTCCCGTACAACCGCCAGGCGCCGTCCACGAGAGGGGCGTTAGATCTATCAGCGTTATTATATATGCCGGCCGCGGCGCCTATCTCGTAAGGCCAATCGTCGCGCTCCAGGACATAATCGAAGCGCAGGCCGTAGTTGCGGCCCGGGGCGATTTCGTAGGAACTCGCCGTCCGCGTGCTGCAGGTGAGGTAACCCTCGGGGGTCGTGGCCTCGACGCCGAAAGGCACGAACTGCTTGCCGACTTTCGCGGAGAAACCGGCGGGCAGCTCGACGCCGACCTTCGCCTCCCGGATATTGCTGAAACCGCTTATCCGGATGTCGTAAGATACTCTCTCGAATATACGCCCGTACGTCGCCAATTCGGCTTCGGTCAACGAGAATCGGCTAACGTCCAGCTTTTCTTCTTCCCAATCTACGAATTGGTAATAGTGGCCGGCGCGCAGCAGCAGGCCGACGTTGACCGAAAAGTCCTCCCCGGCGAAACCGACGGCGACGGCGTGGGCGGCCGCAGAGCCGCACATCACCGTCGCCGCGATTAACCCGTATATACGCCCGGCCGCTCGCCTCACCCGCAAAACTCCTCGTGCCCTTTTAAATCATCTACATACTATATTCAATATCTTGTCCGGCACAAGGATTTTTTTAGCGACCGTTTTCCCCTCGAGGTAGCGGGCGACGTTGTCCTCGGCGGCCGCGGCGGCGAAGACTTCCTCTTCGCCCGCGCCGGCGGCCACGTCGACGCGGCCTCGGACCTTGCCGTTCACCTGGACGACCACCTTTACCCGCGCCGCGGCGATAGCCTCGGCGTCGTACGTCTCCCATGCCTCCCGGAACACCGACCCCTCGCGCCCCGCGCGGTGCCGGAGCTCCTCGGCCATGTGGGGGGCGAAGGGAGCCAACATCTTGATGAGGTGGTGCAACGCGTACCGGAAGGCCGGCGCGCCTTTATCGTCGAAAGCGTACAACCGGTTCACGAAATCCATTAAGAACGCGATGCAGGTATTGAAATGCAGACGGTCCAGGTCGTCCGTGACCCGCTTGAGGGTCTGGTGCGTGGCGGCGTAAAGGGCCTTGTCTTCCGGCGAGAGCGACGCGACGTCGACGGCTTCGCGCGGCGCTTCGAAGTCTTCCGCGAAAAGCCGCCATACGCGGGCGAGCCAGCGCGCCGTGGCGCCCACCCCTTCGTCGGTCCACTCCATATCCTTGCCGGGGGGGCCGGCGAAGGTTATGTAGACCCGGGCGACGTCCGCGCCGTGCCCCGCTATGAAGGGGCCGGCGGGGACCGCGTTGCCCTTCGACTTGGACATCACCTCCATCGCCACGGAACCGTCGCGTTTTTCCACCCGGGCTTTCACCATGCCCTGGTTGAAGAGCGCGGGGAACGGCTCGAGGTCGCGCACCAGGCCGACGTCGGCTGCGAACTTCTGGAAGAAACGCGCGTAGAGCAGGTGGCTGACGGCGTGCTCGTCGCCGCCGATGTATTGGTCGACGGGCATCCAGAAGTTGACGCGCGCGGGGTCCCAGGGCATCTCCTCGTTTTTCGGGTCGCAATACCGCAGGAAGTACCAGCTCGAGTCCACGTACGTGTCCATCGTATCGGCGTCGCGCTCGGCCGGGCCGCCGCACCGGGGACAGGTCGTTTCGATGAACTCGCGGCAGCTTGCCAGCGGCGAACGCTCCGCGGGAGTGAAGTCGACTTTTTCTTCGGGAGGGAGCAGGACCGGGAGGTCGTCGTACGGGACCGGTACCGTACCGCACGTCGGGCAGTGGACTATGGGGATGGGGGCCCCCCAGTATCGTTGGCGGCTTATGAGCCAGTCGTGGAGGTGGTAGTTAACGGCCGGTTGCCCCCAGCCCTCTTTCGGCCCCGCGGCGGCCATCCGGGCCATGCCCTCCTCGGACGAAAGGCCGGAGTAAGGGCCGGAGTTTTCCATAACGCCGTAGTCCGGGAACGCCTCCTCCCGTTCGTCCTCGGCGGCCAATGGGCCGTCGGCCGGCCGTATCACCGGGGCGATGCGAATCCCGTATTTCCGGGCGAAGAGGAAATCGCGCTGGTCGTGGGCGGGGACGCCCATGACGGCGCCTTCGCCGTAACTGATCAGCACGTAGTCGGCGACCCAGATGGGTATCTCTTCGCCGCTGAGCGGGTGGCGCACGCAGCGGCCCGTA
>DATKXQ010000152.1:0-8806 GCA_035528975.1 bacterium | reverse complement strand
GGCCCATCGCCAGGCCGATGGAGGTCGTCGTCTTCCCCTCGCCCGCGGGCGTAGGCGTAATGGCGGAGACGAGGACCAGCTTGTCGCTCAGCTTATCCCGCCGCGCCTCGAGGACGGAGAGCTTTACTTTGGCCTTGTAGCGGCCGTAGAGTTCCAGATCGTCTTCGGTCAAACCCAGCTCGGCGGCCACGTCAACAATAGGCCGCATCGTCGCCGCGCGCGCAATTTCGAGATCCGTCGGCATCGTAACTCCTCGGGTCTAATTGTATAAAGGCCTTTCGGGAAGCATCGTCTCTTACGGCCGATTATAATGCGGCCGGCAAGTCTAATCAAGCGCTATTAGAACGCTCCGGTTTCCGCGTCTCCCCGATATCGCTTACGGCCGCGGTTAACCCGGATCGCCTTGACTTTTATGCAATTATTTAATAAACTTATAGATACGGAGATGATTTATCGATGACGCAACTCAAAGCGGCCGCAGAAGGCCGCATAACTTCTGAAATGGAAAGGGCCGCCGCGGCGGAGGGCATCCCGGCCGAAGCGCTCCGGGCCGCCGTCGCCGCCGGCGTAGCCGTCATACCCTTCAACCGAAAGCTCAGCGAGCGCGTTCGGGCCGTCGCGATCGGCAAGGGCCTGCGGACCAAAGTCAACGCCAACATCGGCACGAGCCGCGACCGCGCCGACGTCGAACTCGAGCTCTGCAAGGCCCGCGTCGCCGAGGAGGCCGGCGCCGACGCGCTGATGGACCTCTCCACCGGCGGCGACCTTCGCGCCATAAGGAAGGCGATACTGGCGGAGACGTCGCTGCCGTTGGGGACCGTGCCGGTGTACGAGGTGGCGGCTCGAGCCGAAGACGGGGCTCGAGAATTCGCCGACGTTTCGGTCGACGAATTATTCGGCATCGTAAAGGAACACGCCGAGGACGGCGTGTCTTTTATGACGCTCCACGCCGGCGTTACGCGCTGCGCCGTCGAGCGGCTCAAGGAGCAGGGCCGGGAACTCGACATCGTCTCGCGCGGCGGCGCGTTGATGGCCGGGTGGATGGCGCGGCACAAGGCCGAGAACCCGTACTACGAGTTTTTCGACCGCCTTATAGAGCTCGCCGTCGCGTACGACTTCACGTTCTCGCTCGGCGACGGCCTGCGGCCCGGCTGCCTCGCCGACGCCAACGACCACGCCCAGATAACCGAGCTTTTGACGCTGGCCGAGTTGGCCCAACGCGCGCGCCGGGCCGGCGCCCAGGTAATGCTCGAGGGCCCGGGGCACATGCCGCTCCACACGGTCGCCGAGCACGTCCGCCTTCAAAAAGAGGTCAGCGGCGGCGCGCCCTTCTACACCCTCGGGCCCCTCGTTACGGACGTCGCTCCCGGTTACGACCACATTACGGCGGCCATCGGCGGCGCCATCGCGGCCGCGGCCGGGGTCGATTTCCTGTGCTACGTTACCCCCGCCGAGCACCTCGGCCTCCCGGGCCCGGAGGACGTGCGCCTGGGCGTCATCGCCGCGCGCATCGCGGCGCACGCCGGCGACATAGCCAAGGGCGTACCCGGCGCCGCGGCCTGGGACCTCGAGATGTCGCGGGCCCGCAGGAAATTCGATTGGGAGTCGCAGGCCAGGCTGGCCATCGACCCCGCCGAAGCGGCGCGTCGGCGGCTCGCGGACGAACCGCACGTCGAAGCCGAAACGTGCACGATGTGTTCGAATATGTGCGCCATCAAGCTTTCCGAAAAGGCCCTGGCCGATTAAAGCCCGACTTCTTTGCCATAGATGAACGCCGGCCCATGGCCGGCGTTTTTCACAGAAAATAAATCCTACTTTCACGCGCAAGCGCGTGCGGTTCAAACGTCGCGCCGCTTGAAAACCATCAGGTGCGTCGTGCTGTATATCAAATCATAGCTGCCTACCAAAGGGCGCATACCCACGCAAAACGGGTTTACTTTCCAACAGACGAGGTAGTCCGCGCATGCGTGTACTCTCGGAGCGTCGTATATCGGCGTCCCGCGCGATTCGTCCTCCCACTCTCCCACCGGCGCGCCGTGCCGCCAATTCACGGGGAAGTATTCGAAGTCGGCCTCGTAGTTCAAAAGGTTCACCGCGTAGTTGTCGAGGACGTAGTGGCTGGCGGCGTTGCACATATAGGCCGCCTTGTTATCTCTTCCCGTCGCATAAATGAAATGCACCGGTAAAACGGTCGCCCCCTCCGTTACGTAAGGACGGCCGGTGTTATATTCCACGAGATCGCGGTTGGCTTTGTCGTACCCCAGGACCAGGCCGAAAAGGTGGAACGCCGCCAAAGCGGGCGCCAACACGAACAGGGCGCGGCGAACGACGGGGCCGGGTATAGTGGAAAGCCATACCGCGATTACCAGGAACGGCAGCACCGCCAATCGCGGACTCACGAGGCTCCCGCCCGCCGGGCCGCCCCACGGGCACAAGAAATAGAACGCGGCGAACGCCAACGCCGCGGCCCAAATCGTATCCTTCGCCGCCCAGGCGCCCGGCGCCTTGAAGGAACGGCAAATTACCGTAACGTAAATTTTGTAGGATATGACCGAAACGACGACGATGCCGAATGCGGCCGCAGTTGCGTACGCCGCCGCGCGCTGCCATACGTTAAAAGAAATCAACCACTCCAGCCGCAGTAAGTTGCGCGCCAGCTCGGGGAAAGAGGTATGCGTGATGGGATACTCGCTGGGGTACGTCGCGACGTACCATACCCCCAACGCCGCGGCCGGCGCGATATACGCTGCCGCGACGGCCCTGGACCACAGCGCGCGCAGGGCACCCCCTTTTCCCGCGCCTTCCCTCATCTTGTTCGTCCAGAGCCACACACCCTCCGCCAAAGCAAGGGCCGCGACGCTCCCCACGAATATCGCCCACCCCAAAAGGTGCGCGCAGTAGATGACGACGCCCAATAAGTTTAGCGCCACGACGGCCTTAAAGCCCAGCTTCCCCCGGCGTTTCCAATAATATCCCACCCCCCACGTCGCCAACGCCAGCGATATGAGCCATCCGAAGAAGCCGAGGCTGAAAGAAAAACTGAGAATAAAAGGAAAGACGAGAAATGCCGCGGGGCCGGGGCGGCCGCTAACTGCGATTACGAGGTAGCGGAACGCGGCCGCGAACAGAACGACGTACAACGTGAGGAGGGCCTTCTCCGCAATCAAAGGCGGTAAGACGTACAACAAACCCACCAGGCCGAGGTGGTACAAAAGGTTTGGGGAAAGCCGACGGCTAATGACGTAATATTCGCGGAATCGCTCCGCCGCCGGGTCGCCGTAGTCTTTGATGATGACCGCGTTCGCGAGGTGGGACGGGCCGTCGGCCGAGGGGACGTACGGAAACACCCACAAAGGCGCCACGTAAAGGGCGGCGAGGAAAAATAATAACACCCGTTCGCCGGTCAGTATCCTTCGCAATTCGTTCTTCCCATATCCCGGCTACGCGCCGTAGATTTTCGCAACGGCCGAAGGCGTCGGGGCCCATGCCCCGCGTTGGGGCGAGCGGGGGGCCTTACGCGTCGGCTATGGCCAACGCCGCCACGACGGCCATAAACGGCAGCATCGGAAAGTGGAAACGCCCCCCGCCGAAAAATATTAAATAGACTACGGTCAAAGCCGCCGGCCAGGCCAGCAGCGCGGCGAGAGGCGTCTTCGCCTCGGCGTCGGGTCGGAATAATACTCGCCGCGCCTTTATGAGGCCCAGGATAAACCCCACCCATACCAACGCGTAATAACTTTGAGCCAGCCTCGCCGGGAACCGCCGCGCGGATACGACCGAATCCACGCCGCGGCCGATGTCCTCATATTGGAACGCCGATATGTCGGCGCCGTACGTGTACGCGAACTTGGGGATTGCGAGGAGGAGGAATTGCGCCCTGTCGTTTTCTATGAAGTACCGCGCGAACTCACGGCCCAGCCGGTCCCGCTCGAGCTCGCCCTCCGTCATAAAAATAGGGTTTATGCGCGACGTCGGGTAATAATACGCGCCGGTAGCGTTAGGATTATTACCTATCCAGAGGTTAACGCCGCCGTTGGTAGAGACCGGCACGAACTCGCCGAACACGCGCCAGTTGCGGTAGGTCCACGGCGCGACGACAACCAGCGCCAAGGCCGCGACTACGACGCCCCGTCCCAGGACCCTAAAAAAGCCCAAGCGCCGGAACGAGTCGGCCGCCCACGCGGCCGGGGCCGACACCAACATAACCGGCGCTACCAGCGCCGCGGCGCCGGTCATGACCCCCGCACAGAACGCCCCGCGGAAACCCCTCGTCTTCAGAACCACGACGGCAATCGCGACAACCGCGAACGCCGAAACGACGGCCGGGAAAAGCCGCGCCGCGTACGCTACCTGGTTGGGAGCCAACGCGATGATCAAACCCGCGGCGCGCGCCGCGGCCGCGGACGCGAAACCCCGCCCCAATAGCACCAGCAGCGCCGCCGTAGCCGCGCCCAACAGCGCCTGGAAAAGTAATACCGGGAGATAGTGGTGGCCGAATACGGCGTAGAAAACCGCGATAAAAGCGGGGTACCCGACGGGCCAATACGCCGTGGGGACGCCGCCGGCCGTATACCCTTCCCCCGCCGCGAGCGCCTGCGCCAACCCGTCGTAATACTGCTCGTCCGATATGGGCGGCCTCTCGGCGACGGCGACGTAGCCGAGACGCAGCGCGAGGGCTATTACGAATATGCCGAGCGCCCACCGGCCCGCGGTCCCGCGACTTAAAAGGCGCGTTGCGTTTCGTATCGGCCGGGTCTTAAAAAGGCCGGTGGCGCGCAATAAGAGGAAAGCCGCGGCCACGCCGGCGGCCCACCTAATCTGATCTGCGATGAAGAAGGCCGAGCCGGTAGGTTCGAGTCGCGGCGTAAACGCCGCCAGGAAGGCCGGTATATCGCAAAAACCGGCCGCCAGCATACCCAGTATGCCGGCGCCGGCCAAATTCCATAAAACGCCGCGCCAATCCAGCTTCCGCACCGCTCCTCCGCCCAATCTACGGCCCTGCGTAGATAACGTTACGAGAGGCCGTTGTATAAAATCGGCCGGGCGTAATTCCTTAGAACGTAGTGCCGATGTTGAAGTGTATTTGCCCCGAGTGAGCTTGGAGGCCGTAACCGTAGTCGATGGCCAGGAGGCCCATCATCGGAATGTTAAGCCGAATGCCGCCGCCCACCCCCGATTCCATATCCTGCAAGTTGATACCCTTGAGCTCGCGCCAACAGTACCCGGAATCCCAGAAAGCTACCAGGTGGAGGAACTCCTTCGAGATCGGTATGCGGTATTCGAAATTAGTATAGAACATCGACTTCCCGCCCTCGGGGTTCCCGTATACGTCGCGCGGCCCGACTTCCCATTCGTCGTAACCGCGCACCGTATTTGCGCCGCCCAGGTAGAAACGCTCGTAGAGAGGTACCCTTCTCGTCGATGAGTAGCGGTCCACATAGCCGCCGCGCGCCCGGACCGCGAGGACCGTTTCCCATATATAATTGAAATACCAACTCGACCCCATCGTCAGACGCCAGAAGTTCACGTCTCCGCCGAAAACGGAACCGGCTACTTCGACGTCAATTTCGGTATCCGAGCCTCCGCTGGGAAAGAAAACGTTATCGCGGCTATCCCGTTCTACGCCCAGCGAAACCGACGACGTATTCTTCCGGCCTATCTCGCTGGCTACCCACGGTACGCGGCTCGGGTCCGCGGCGCTGGAAACGACCTCCACCGACTCGAACTTGTAGGTCGAACGCCCCCGGACGTATTCCGACAAAGGCCGGCCGAACGTCACGTTGCCGCCGAATCTCTTCTCGTTGTAGTACGGGCGAAGACGCGCGATGTCGTAAACGTCGAACGCCCCCAGCGTCTTAGTGTCGAACATGTAAGGTTCGGTGAAACCGAATGAGTACTGGGTGCGGCGTCGGCCGAACTCCGTGGACAACCGCAATTCCTGCCCCGCGCCCTTACACCTCCATATCCGCGGCAACCGGGAGACGTCGAAATTGGCCCAGGACAGGCTGAACGTGCCGACCAACCCGTCGAGCGTACTGTAACCGGCGCCGAAGTTCACCTTGGCGGTGTTAGCCTTCTCCACGACGTCGATTTCGAGGTCGACCAACCCGGCCTCGCGGTCGGCGATCCGGATATCGGGCCGTATCTCGTCGAAATATCCCAAGTTGTGGAGGCGTTGGATGGACCGAATAAGTTTATTCTCTTTGTATATGTCGGCCGGCTGCAACCGCATCTCCCGCCGGATAACTTTGTCCTTCGTCGAAACGTTTCCCGATATATCGACCAACCGAACGTGGGCGGGCCTGTCCTCGTTGATCCGCAACGTCGCATTCACTACGGCCGCTTCTTCGTCGATGTCCTGGGAGGGCTCCGCCGCGACGAAGAGGTAGCCGTTGTTCTTATACAGAGCCCGGACGTTGTCCGCGCCCTCGTTGAGCTTCTTCTCGGAGAAGGGTTTTCCCGGACGCCAATCGACCAGTTCCGCCAGCTCCTCTTCGTCGTACTTCTCGTTACCCAAGAAGCTCAGTTCGCCGGTCCGGTACAACCTGCCCTCTTCGACCGCAATCGTTAAAAAGATCGCGGAGCGCTTTTTTCGGTAGTCGATTTTGTGATCCACGACTTTCGCGCGTACGTAGCCGCGGTTAGCGTACGCCTCTTCAATACGACGGAAATCCTCCTCCAAAACCTCCTCGTCCAATATCTTTGTGTTGTAGAAGCGGTCGATCTTGGTTTCTATTACCTTATTCAGAATGTACCAATCCGAAAGTACGTCGTTGCCCTCGACCACGACCCCCTTTATGACCGCTTTCGGCCCCTCGGTAATGACGTACGTGACATCGAGGCCCCCCTGCACCTCGTCGAGGCGGTAAGATACGTCGGCGAAACGGTAGCCGTTGTCGAAGTATAACTTCTTCATCGCCTCGACGTCGCCCTTCAACCGCGATAAGGACAGCCGCTCTCCGGCGGTTACTTTCACGACCTCCTCTATCGCCTTGCGTTTCATCTTTCGCCGACCTTCGAATTTCACGTCTTTAACTCGCGGCCTCTCTTTTATCTCGAAGGTGACGACGACGTGCCCCGGCGACGTTTCCTCGTAGTACGCGTCCACCCTCTCGAAGTAACCGAGGCGATAAATCCTCTTGATGTCGTCCCGCACGATAGTCTTCAGCTCGACCTCGGTTAAAAACAACCCGGCCTCGAGTCTTATGGCGGTCTTCACGGACGCAACGTCGATGCTCGTCAGGCCGTCGAACCTGACGTCATCCAACACGATCTCGTCGGTTCCCTGAGCGCATACCGAGCCGGCGGCGCCCAGGAACGTTACGGCGCAGAGAACCGACAACGACGCTATGGCGATATAACGTTTACGTAAGCGCACGATATAAAAATACGGAGGCGAGAGTCCTCCGCGACGTCGGAAATGCTACCACAAGGATGGGTCCAAGTCAAGGCGAAAGCCTTTACGCGACCTCAGTACCGCCGGCGGCTCGCAATAAGCGCCACGACGATTATAAAAGCGAAGACGGCAAGGACCACGACCAGCACTACCATGCCCGTATCTACTTCCCCCTCCGGTTCCGCGGGGGCTTCTTCCGGGGGCGCCTCCACGGCCTTGCCGAAGTCCTTCAAGGCCGCGACTATCGCGCCCTCCGTCTTGTGTTTGTCGCATATTTTGCGGAATTGCCCGCGCGTCAAAGGTTTGTCGCCCGGGACGACGACCTCCGCGACCACCGGTACCGGCACCGTATACGTCACCGGTTTGAAGCGAAGGTTGACGGTCCCCGCGGTCCCCCTCAACGAAACGGAAGGCTTGCGGTCATACTTGATCTCGACGTCGACCATACGGACGCCGAGGACGCAGCGATATACGTTTCCCTTCGCCGGGTCCGCCGGGTCCGCCGGCCCCAGCAACCAAACTTCCCTTATATCCCGAGCCATGTCTTTGTCGGAACGCCAGCCCTCGAGCCACGCATACGCGCTCTTCGCCGCTGCCGCCGGGTTCGGAACCTCGCCGTAACTCAATGCCGGCGTTATGCCCGCGTCGGCGCAGGACAACAGGTAGAAGCCGTAGAATAGCTGCTTCATCTCGGCCGCTTCCGCGGCCAGCGATTCCGTTTCGGAGACGCCGCCTTCGCGACTACCCCGCATACTTTCCCACACCGGCGCCGTGAGCGACTTCCCGAGGACGCTTTCGAGCCGGCCGTACGCGCGCGCCGTCCTCACGTAATATTCCGGCAGCGGCTCGAGACGGAACTCGGGCTCCAACTCCACGGCGGCGCCCTCCGCCGTACCGCCGGCCGGAGGGGCCGCGGGCGCCGGGCCGCGCGTCTGGTCGAAACCCGTTACGTACGACTCGGCGAGGCGCTTCTTATAACCGTCGTCCCACGTTAACTTCCCCGCTTCCGGGGTACTCTCCGGCGTCAACAACGCCGCCCAGGCGTACGCCGCGAAGTCGAGCCAGGGGGCCCCGGCGGAGGCCTTTCCGCCGGCCTTCCCGCCCCGGACCGCGGCGACGTAGGCCTCGGCCCACGTTCCCTCGCCGACGCTTTCCCGCGCCGCCAACCGCCGCAGCAAATCGACGTCGCGGCAACCGAGGGCGGCCAGAAAGACGAACGTCTCTCCCTTATCTTTGGCTTCGATTTGAAGATTGCGAAGCGTGCCCACTTCCTTTAGGACCGTTACGGCATCCCGGCCGCGAAGCAAAGCTTCGTATTCCGCTACGGAGGCGCTGCCGGGAGGCAGGCCGACCAGTCCTTCGGAGAGGCCGGAGAGGACACGGTACTCCTTCGCGATAATCGGGTCATCT
>DATKXQ010000151.1:0-4603 GCA_035528975.1 bacterium | reverse complement strand
GCTGTCGTTCGCGACCAGCACGGCCGCCTCGGCCACGAGCGCCGCGAGCTCGCGAGGCGTCGTGCGGCCGGAGAAGTCCAACGCCGACGAACGCATGGCGCCCTTCACGGCCGCGCATACCTCCCGCTCGGCTCCGGAACCCGTTATTATGACGCCGTATCCCCGGCCGCGCAGGTGGTCGCCCACGGCGGCGAAACCGTCGGGCCGCCAGCGCTTCGTGGGCCACACCGACGACGGCGATATCACCGCGAAGGGTTTTCGCCCGGCCGCGGCGCGGGCCGCTTCTCGTTCCCGGTCGGAGAGCGCGACGTCGGGCCGCGGGTTCGTTCCCTCTATCCCCAGCGCCTCGGCGAGCGCCAGGATTCGGCCCGTCTCGTGCCGTTCCGCCGGCCGCCGGACGCGGTCCGTAAAATAGAACGGACACGCGCTCTCGCGGTAACCGAGCCGCCGCCGCGCCCCGGACAACCACGCGATCGTGCCGGAGCGAACCGAGCGGTGGGGCGACAGGACGACGTCGAAATTCTCCCTCCGCACTTTCCGAACTACCCGGCGAAACTCGCCCGGGCCGCGGCCGCGCTTGTCGTGCGCGATGACTTCGTCCACCGTGGGCAATCCCGCCAGGAGGGGCGCGGTCTCGGGGATCACCAGCGCGGCCACGTGGCCTTCCGGCCAACGTTCCTTGACGGCGCGGAATAGCGGCGTCGTCAGGACCACGTCGCCGAGGAACGCCGTCTGGATGACGAGGACCCGCGGCGCCGACATTACGCCGCCCTCAACATTTCCGCGGCCGGCGCCGCCACCCGGGCCGGCTCGATGTCCTCCAGGCAGTAGCGCCGTTCGCGCCAGCAAGGCCGGCGGCCGTGCTTGCTGCACGGGCTGCACGCGAGGCCCAGATAAATCGTACGGTCCCGCGGGCCGCCGGGCCCGAAGCCGAATCGCGGCGACGTCGGCCCGAACAGGACCAGCGCCGGCACGCCGACGAGCGGGGCGAGGTGCGTGAGCGCCGAGTCGTTGGTTACGAGCAGCGCCGCGCCGCGGAGAGCTTCCGGCAACTCGTCAACCGCTACCTCGCCGGCGAGGTTGACGGCGCCGGCCGCCCCGGCCGCGACCTCGTCGCACAGCGCCCTTTCGGCCTCGCTCCCCAGTAGCAGCACCCGCCTGCCCTCGGCGTCCAGGCGGCGCGCCAGCTCGCGCCAGTGCGACGCCGGCCACGCCTTCGCGGCGTTGCGCGCCCCCGGCGCCAGCGCCACCATGCCGGCGCCGAGGTCGTACTCGCGCCGCAGCCTCTCCGCGCCGGCCTCGTCTTCCGGCAGGCGAAAAGACCGGTCCGGCCCCTTAACCCCCCATTTGGCCGCGGCCGCCGCGTAAAGCTCCGGTATCCTTTTCGTGGGCCGCGGCAAAAGGTCAATCCCCGCGGCGGCCAACAACCACCGCCGGAGGGCGAATTTCTCGTATCTCGCTTTCTCGTACGCCTGGGCGTGGGCCGCGAGGTAGCGCGATAGGCCGACGCCGTGCCAATCCAAAACTATTTCGGGTTTGATTCCCTCGTTGACCTCTCTTAGGAGCCCGGCAATTTCGCCGTCGCCCTTCACGCCGCGCGGCGGGAGCGCGAGGACGACGTCGACGGCGGGGTGGCGCCGCACCAGCGGGGCCCAGTCCTCGCGCGTTACGAAGGCCAACGACGCGCCCGTCGCCGCGGCCACCGGCCCCAGCACCGGAAACGTCAGCAGGACGTCGCCGAGCGACGAGAGGCGTATGATGACGCAAGTTATCGAGTTCCGATTAATGGCCGCTACGTTAATAATTGCTGCCGACGAACAGGCCCGTCAGGAAAACGTCGGATAGCAATATAAGTATGCACGACGTGACGACGGAGATCGTCGTCGCGCGCCCCACGCCCTCCGCGCCACCGCTCGCCTTGAAACCCTGGTTGCAGCCGACGGTGGCGATGATGATGCCGAAGACCACGGTCTTCAAAAGGCCGATCATGATGTCGCTCACGTGAACCAGCTGGTTCATCTTCTCGATGTACACGCCGGGGTTTATACCCAGCGTCGTCGTCGAAATGGCGTAGCCGCCGGCGATGCCGACGAAATCGGCCAGGGCCGTGAGTGTGGGCAGCATAATCACGGCGGCGACGACGCGCGGCATGACCAGGTACTGCACCGGGTTGGTGGCCAGCGTCTCGAGGGCGTCGACCTGTTCGGTGACCTTCATGGTCCCGAGTTCCGCGGCGATGGCCGCTCCGACCCGGCCCGAGACCATGAGCGCCGTCAGCACCGGCCCCAACTCCCGCGTCATCGAGATGCCGACGATGCCGCCGATGTAAATATCGGCGCCGAACTTGGCGATCTGATAGGTGGCCTGCAGCGCCAGCACCATGCCCGTAAACACGGCCGTCAGGATTACCACCGGCACGGAATCGAAGCCGATCTGGACCATCTGTTCGATAATGCGGCGCGGCTTGAAAGGCCGGACGAAGGCGAAATAGACGGCCTTGACGAACAGAACCGTCGTTCCGCCGATGTCGTCGAGCAGGTATATTATTACGCGCCCGAACCGCTCGAACCAGAAGAGTAGAAACATAGAGCCGCCGGTTACCCGTTAATCCCAAAGAGTTTAAGTTTAACATACCGAAATCCCCGTTTCAACCTCATTCCGCCCCGCCCCCTCCGGCCGCTAAATCCTTATAGATTAAATTTTTAGGTATTTTGAACGTCCTCGCCGCCAACGCCGCGGCCCGCGCCTTCGCCAACCCGGCGGCCACGAGGTCCCGAGCGAGTTCCACGGCCGCGGCCGCGTCCGGCAACTCGTCGCCGCGGCCCACGACCAGCGTCATCTCCCCCTTCAGGCGTCGCGCCCGCGCCGCCGTTACGAGCGCCGCGAGGCTTCCTCGTATGACCTCCTGGTAGACCTTGGTGAGCTCGCGGGCCAGCGCGGCCGGCCTGTCGCCCCACGCCTCGCGCGCGGCCTCGAGCTCCGCGACGACGCGGTGGGGCGCGACGAATAGTACGACGGTAGCGGGTACGGACGCGTACCGCGTCAGGAAGGCGCGCCGCGCGGCCTGCCCCCGCGGCAGGTAACCTAAGAAAGCGTACGGGTAGGGCGGCAGGCCGCTCAGCGCCAGCGCGGCGTGGACCGCCGACGGCCCGGGGATGAAGTCCAATTCCACGCCGGCCGCGAGCGCCTTCTGCACGACGACGTACCCGGGGTCGGCGAGAAGCGGCGAGCCGCCGTCGGTGACGAGCGCGACCGTCTCGCCGCGTTTTAGGCGGGTTAATAGTCTCGCCGCGGCCGCGGCCTCGTTGTGGTCGGCGTAGATGAGCAAGCTCTTTTCGAGGCCCAGCGAGGCGAGAAGTTTGGCGGTGCGGCGGGTGTCCTCGCAGGCGACGACGGCCGCGGCGGCCAGCGCCTCCCGCGCCCGGGCCGAAACGTCGCCCAGGTTACCTATGGGCGTCGCGACGAGTATGAGTTTACCGGACATTTTTTACTTGACTATTTAAGATACTATGTTAGAATGTAACGGAATCGGTGCTTTCCCTAGAAAGCCGCGAGGGTAAAACCTGCCGATTCCCTTTCTATTTCTCCGCTCCGGCGGGGTTTTTTTATTCTTCGGGAGCAACATCGAATATCCTGATTCCGTACCTAAGATGGGGTGGGGTTCCGGGTTTGCCACTTTCCCAACTGAGCCGCCGGACTTCGTCGTACAACGTCTGGATGTCATTTCTATCTTGCCTTTCAGCGTTTAAGACATAAGCTATTATATCCGCTAATTCGATGCCTGGAGTACAGGATGAATCGGCGAATAATACGGTTTGGATATTATGCCAGTGTCTTCCGATTTCGTGCCCCAACGTATATCTCCAAAAATTATTTAGCGTTTTAATGTCGTTAGCCCTATCTGTTTCATCGAATACCAATATCGCGGCCTCGGTTCTCGATATTTCTGCGCACATCAGGTTAACGCGTTCGATCAACCTTTGATACCATATCGAAAGACGGTGTTCATCGACCGCCCCGCCGGGCTTGGTCGATATGCTCGCGAAAACCTTACACCGAAAATATTCGGCGATCCTAAGGAGTTTAATAATTTCTTCTGCTACGACCGGGCATTTGGAGATCATATCACTGCTGAGCAATTCTCTCCCCTTCAATTCGAAATCCGAAGTATCTGATATAGTGGGCGGTACCTTATGCCCGGGTATCTTAGCGTATTTTCCTTCGCCGTCGGTATCGGCGGGAAGATCACTGCCGAACCTTATTTCCCTACCCTTTTTATAAAGTGCGAAATCACGGGGTATCTCGTAAGGTTTTAACCTGCCGAATTCTTCGTATATAACTTTACATAAAGCTCGTTTATAACGGAATACCTCACAATGGAAATCTCTCGCCCGGTGGTTTTCTAAACTTACCGCCGCTAATACGGCGTACCTCGAAGGACTTGCAGGATGGAACTTTCCGCTTTCGTCCACGAAGAACAACATCGACGCGTCTCCCCGGTTAAAAAATTTCGGGTAGTTTTACAGGTTTATTTATCGTCCTACCGGTAACGTGGGCGATAACCGGGACCTTGCGCTTGAAGAGGTTGCGGTTTATCATGCCG
>DATKXQ010000150.1:0-4937 GCA_035528975.1 bacterium | reverse complement strand
GTCGACGTTATCGCCCACCGCCGCGACGTCAGGAGCGTCGTCGCGCAAATCTTGAAAATACTGACGCCTGAAAGCAAATGACCGCGTCGACCGAGCACCCGCGGCCCTCGGCGAAATCGGCCGAAAAAAAAGGGTTCCTCTTCCAAAGCCGGCGGATCGCCCTGTGGTTGGCCGGTGCCGTTGCCCTGGGGTTCTGCTGGGGCATCGTCGAGACGGCCATCATCCGGACCGTATTCGCCTCCGGCGCGTATTTCAATCGCGACATCTACCACGCCATAAACGGCCGCGTCATCTTCTTCGGTACGGCTGCCGTCGTCCTGTCGATACTACTAACGTTCGCCATAAGATTATGGGGCCGCCTTAGAAGAAGGCCGGTAACGCTAAGCGCGGCCGGAAAACGCGCGCTGGTTGCCTCGGCCGCCGTGGCGGCGTACGTCAACGTAACGCTGTGTCTCTTATATTTCTGGCGAGAAGCGACCGATTTGACGAGGGGCGAGCTGGTGGAGCTCGGCCTTTTGTCAGCTTTACCCTCGGCCGCGGTCATAGCAGGCGCCGTCTTACTCCTGGCCTGGCTCCGCCGGCGTTTCAATGCGCTGCGCACCGGCCTTTCCTGCGTATCGTATGCCCTGCTGATCGCCGGCTTCGTCGTGGGCGTCTCGTCTCTCGCCTACCAACAATATAAGACCCTCTCCCGGCCCGACCCCGGCGACCTCCCCGACGTCGTCGTCATAACGCTCGACGCCTGGCGGGCGGATACGCTCGCCGAAAGCTTTACCCCCGAGATCCTGGCCTACGCCAGGCAAAACGGCATAATATTCACCGAGGCCCGGGCGGCCTCCTCCTGGACGCTGCCCAGCTTCGCCGCGGCCCTGACCGGCTCGTACAACGTTACCGACACGCGGGGGCTGGAGCCGGCCGGCGCGAGCCCGACGACGTGGGCGGAGGTCATGCGGGACAGCGGTTACGACACGTACGCCGTCCTCAGTAATCGCCACTTGGAAGTCTTCCGTCGCCTCTTTCGCGGTTTCGACTACTTCCATTACGTCGACTTCCTCGCCCCGTTGGCCCAAATCCACTACTACGATACGGCGCCGTACTTCGGCACGCGCGGCCGCTTGATGGAAGCGGAGGTGCCCGGCAAGACCACGCGGCACCTCGCGAAAAAAACTCTCGATATCCTCCGCCGTCCTTCCCGCAGGCCGAAGTTCATCTGGGTCCACATCCTCGACCCCCACTTCCCCTATCAACCATTACCGGAAGTACTGGAGGCCGAAGCGCCCGAGTTGTTGGATAAAAGCAAGTACGGCATCTACCGAAAATACCTCACCCGGGGAAATTTGGAAATCTTCGAAGGGTTATATAAATACGAGGTTAAAAGTATCGACCTGCTCGTCGGCGGTCTCTTGCGCGAACTCGCGACCAGGCCCAACACCGTCGTCGTAATTTCCTCCGACCACGGCGAGGAGTTTTTCGAGCACGGCGTCACCCGGCACGGTAAAACGCTATACGAAGAAGTTTGTCGGGTTCCGTTGATTATCGCGTTACCGAAGGAGGACCGCGAACGCCTTCCCGGAGGCGAATCCGCGGCGTTGGTGAGCCAGGTCGACGTCGCGCCGTCGGTCCTGAGCTACCTGGGCTTGGAAGTCCCGGCCTCGATGGAAGGGCGAAGAGACCTCCTGGCGGTTGCCGGCGCCGGCAACGACGAGGTTTATGCCACCCTAAACCAGGCCGGCGCCTTCCGAGCCGCTTTAATCCAAGGCCGGAAAAAAGTGATTATATTAATGCAGGACGGGGAATTGAAGGTGAAATACTACGACTTGGACGCCGACCCCGGCGAACTCCGGCCGCTGCCTTTGGACGCCCACGGGGAGGAATTGAAAGGCCGACTCCTGGCATGGGTGCAGCAGAAAAACGTAACCGCCGGCCTTTCGGCCGAAACCTCGGCCTTGTTCGGGGGGCGCGCCGAGCTGCGCGCTTTAGGTTACATGTAAATAAGTAGGTTCCGACCCCGGCGCCGCGCCATATTGACGCAGCGGGTAGAACTAACCCGCCAATATGGCAAAACGGCGGTGGGGATTTTTCTGGATAAGCTAAATAATATCAATAATTTATATCGCGTATGGATTGGCATAGTATTTGCGAGTATAATACGTATAAATACAACGCCTGCGGTCCGTAGTCACAGAAATAATCCTTCATATGGAAAGGAGCCGGTGGTATGGTGGAAGTACGTCCCTTGGGAGACCGCGTCCTCGTGAAGCGGCTTGAGGAAGAAGAAGTCATTAAAGGCGGCATCATCATCCCGGATACCGCCAAAGAGAAGCCCCAACGGGGCCAAGTAGTCGCCGTAGGCCTGGGTCGGCTGGACGACGACGGCAAACGTATCCCCCTCGACGTAAAAGCCGGCGATAGCATCTTGTTCGGCAAATACGCCGGTAACGAGGTGACGATCGGCGACGAGGAATACTTGATAATGCGCGAAGACGACGTCCTCGCCATCGTCGAAGAAGAGAAGAGCGGCAAAAAAGCCGAAAAGAAAAAATCCCGGGAATAATAGCCTGTAGGAGGATACGTTAATGGCTAAACAGCTCGAATACGGCGTCGACGCCCGCGCCGCCATCCAGAAGGGCGTAAAACAACTCGCGCGAGCCGTAAAGGTTACGTTGGGTCCTAAAGGCAGGACCGTAATCCTCGATAAAAAGTTCGGTAGCCCCCTCATAACCAAGGACGGCGTAACCGTCGCGAAGGAGATCGAACTCAAAGACCCCTTCGAAAACATGGGCGCTCAAATGGTCCGCGAAGTGGCCTCCAAGACCTCCGACATGGCCGGTGACGGCACTACTACCGCCACGGTTCTGGCGGAGGCGATATTCAACGAAGGGTTGAAGATGGTCACGGCCGGCGCGAACCCCATGGCCATCAAACGCGGCATCGAGGCCGCGGTCGACGCCGTCGTCGCGAAATTCAAAAATCTCTCGGACGACGTTAAGGAGTCCAAGGAGATAGCCGCGGTCGGCACGATATCGGCCAACAACGACCAGACCATAGGCAAGCTGATCGCCGACGCCATGGATAAGGTCGGGAAAGACGGCGTTATAACCGTCGAAGAGGCCAAGGGTATGGAGACCACGCTCGAGGTCGTAGAGGGTATGCAATTCGACCGCGGGTATCTTTCGCCCTACTTCATCACCGACGCCGAGAAGATGGAGTGCGTTTTGGAGGAGCCGTACGTCCTCATATACGAAAAGAAAATCAGCGCGCTCCGCGACCTCCTGCCTCTCCTCGAGACGATAGCCAAAACCGGCCGCCCCCTACTCGTTATCGCGGAAGACGTCGAGGGCGAGGCGCTCGCGACCCTCGTCGTCAACAGGATCCGCGGCATCCTCAAATGTGCCGCGGTTAAAGCCCCCGGGTTCGGCGAGCGCCGCAAGGCGATGCTCGAGGACATATCCGTCCTGACGGGCGGCCGCGCCATCACCGAAGACCTGGGTATAAAACTGGAAAACATCCAGATGGAGGACTTGGGCCAGGCCAAGCAGATAAAGATCGACAAGGACGATACGACCATCGTAGGCGGTTACGGTACCAACGAAGCCATCCAGGGACGCATCGCGCAGATAAAACGTCAGATCGAAGATACCACGTCCGACTACGACCGCGAAAAGCTCCAGGAGCGCCTCGCCAAGCTCGCGGGCGGCGTGGCCATCATCAACGTCGGGGCCGCGACCGAGACCGAAATGAAAGAGAAGAAGGCCCGCGTCGAAGACGCCTTGAACGCCACGCGGGCCGCGGTCGAAGAGGGTATAGTCCCGGGCGGCGGCGTCGTCTTCATCAGGGCCATAGCCGCGCTCGACAACCTGAAATTAAAAGGCGAGGAGAAGATCGGCGCCAATATCGTGCGCAAGGCGCTGGAAGCGCCGCTTCGCCAAATAGCCGACAACGCCGGCGCCGAGGGTTCGCTCGTCGCGCAAAAGGTCAAAGAGCTCTCGACGAACGAGGGGTACAACGCCGAAACGGACAAATACGAGGATCTGGTGGCCGCGGGCATCATCGACCCGACCAAGGTCGTACGGCTCGCCCTCCAGCACGCCTCGTCGATAGCCGGCTTGATGCTGACCACCGAAGCGCTGGTAACCGAGATGCCCGAAGAAGACAAGGCCTCCGCGGCTCCGGGCGGCGGTATGGGCGGCATGTACTAATCACGCCCCCCCGTAATTAGAGCCGGCCCTCGGGCCGGCTTTACTTTTCTTCACTTTTCGCGCGGCACGACGTTGAGCCGTCGTCGACGGCAACTTCGCTTAAGGCGGCGGCCTATTTTTCCCTTGCCAACGCCCTTTCAAATCAGGTATATTATACGCCGCCGGCGGAGTAGCTCAGTTGGTCAGAGCACGCGGCTCATACCCGCGGCGTCGTCGGTTCAAGTCCGACCTCCGCTACCAGGTTCGCAGACAGGTGTCCCTCCGGACTTTGTGCCTGGGGGGACACCGTGCTTTATTTTCTCTTTGCCCGCTGCTTCGCCTTCAGCAGTCGGCTAGTCGGGCTCTCTTCCTCATCCGAAACAGTCGTTTTCTCTTGTTCAGGCATAGGCTGCGTTGCAGGGCGTGGCACAGCCTCTTGGGGTCGGGGCTGTGGCGCTGGTGATTCGCCTCTAATCACCTCCACCGGCTCCACCTGCGTCCGCTCCCTGCGCGTACGCTGCGAGGTTTTCAACTGCCCCAGCATCTCCACCTGCTCAACTTGCTTTGCAATATGCTCGCGCTTCGGTAGGACTCTGGACCGCAGCGCCACCCATACCATGGTCACGTCCAACCACGACATGTTCAGCCGCCGAACGGCCACATCCAGCGGCAGAAGGAGCGCGACGGCGAAAACTAGTATCTGCCAAAGGTCGCTGGGTATTTTCGCGCCTCTTGAGGTATGGCGGAAAACCTGCGGCG
>DATKXQ010000149.1:0-3096 GCA_035528975.1 bacterium | reverse complement strand
GCCGGCGGTCGCGGCGCTCGCGTTCGTCGCCGTCGTGGCCTCCAACCTCGTAAGTTACTCCGGCGCCCGGGCGGCCGAGCTGGGCCTTTCGCTCCCGGCCCGGCCCACGCTCGCCGGCAAAGGCACGCGCACGGCCGCTATGGTGCTGGGCGCGCTCGCGACGCCGCTGTGGCCGCAGGCGCCGCTGGCGGCGCTGGCCTACGTCGCGGGGCACGCGACCACGGCCGTAATCTACAGGGTCGCCGCGGCGTCCGAAAACAAACCGTAACAACGACGCGGGCCGGTAAACCCGGCCCGGGACAAATCGGCGCCCCTGCCGGCGGGCCGTATCAACTTAAATATTGAACAATGCGACAGGTATAACCTATAATTGATTATACGCGTTTCAACCCTCAACTTAACCATAGATGCGTAAATGATGGATTAAATATGGAATACATGAAAAAAATACTACTGACGTCCGTATCGTTCGTGGCCGCGGCGGCCGCGCTTGCCGGCCCGCCCCCGGCCTACGTTCCCCCGCCCCCCGAGCTTTACTACGACAACTTATTCGACGCGAAAACAGGCCCGGTCCTCCCCAGCCGCGCGGAGCACAACTACGACGTCCGCAAATACACCATCCGGATGGATATCGACGACGAGAACAGGACCGTGGACGCCGTCACGACCGTGCGGCTGGAGAGCACGGAGGCGTCGATGACCCGTTTCAACCTCGACTTCACGACGGCCCTCACGGTAACCCGCGTCGCGCGCGGCGCCACGCCGCTCGTCTTCGACCACCAGAACGATCTGTTGACGATAACGCTCGACCGGCCGATGGGTAACGGCGAGGTCTTCGACGTCGCCGTCGAATACAACGGCAAACCGGCCTACGGCTTCTTCTTCACCACGGGCGGCGTCTTCACCTCCACGGAGATGAGCTACTCGCGCAACTGGTTCCCGTGCTACGACGACCCCTCCGACAAGGCCGACGGGTGCGAGCTGTTCCTCGCCGTCCGCGACGACTGGGTCGTCGCCTCCAACGGCGTACTGAACCGGAGCAGGCCAACCGGCAAGGACAGCATCGAATACCACTGGGTCCACGATTACCCCATCGCCACCTACCTCGTCGCGATCGCCTGCGCCGAATACTACACCGCCTTCAACCAGCAATGGAAAGGTATGCCCGTAAACTACTACGTTTACCAGAACCAGGCGGGCGCGGCGCCCATATTCTTCGAGAACCAGCCTGATATGCTCGATTGTTTCGCCGCGAAGTTCGGCGACTACCCCTTCAAGGACGAAAAGTACGGCGTCGCCGCGGTCGACATGACGAACTTCGGCGGCATGGAAAACCAGACGTGCACGTTCATACGCTCGAGCTATATCGGCCCCAACCACAACGGCGACCACCTCCTCGCCCACGAGCTCGCGCACTCCTGGTGGGGCGACATGGTGACGTGCGGCACCTGGAAGGACCTCTGGTTGAACGAAGGGCAGGCGACGTATTCGGACGCCCTCTACACCGAGTACGCCTACGGCGCCGCGGCCTTACGCTCCCGTATGGCGAGTTACGCCAACAGCTACTTCCGAGAAGATGAGGAAAACCGCTTCCCGGTCTACGACCCCGAGGACCCCTGGAGCGCGACGGTCTATCAGAAGGGCGCGTGGGTCCTGCACATGCTCCGGCGCCTTATGGGCGACGACGACTTCTACCGCGCCTGGAATGAATACGGCGCGAAGTACAAGTACAAGACCGCCGTCACCGACGACCTCCAGGACGAGCTCGAGGCCGCGTACGGCGCCGACCTCGACTGGTTCTTCGACCAGTGGGTATACAAGGCCGGCTACCCGGAGTTCAAATACGCCTGGGCTACGTCCGACGGCGGCAAAACGGTGCAGGTAACTATAGACCAGGTCCAGGAGGTAACGCCCCTCACGCCGCTCTTCAAATGCCTGGTGGACCTGACCTTCGCGTCCGCCGGCGACGCGGACTACGTGAAGTCCGTTTGGGTCGATGGACGGACCCACACCTTCGAGTTCTCATTCCCGGAGCCGATCTCCTGGGTATACTTCGACAAGGACGTCTGGCTGCTCCAGAAGAATACCGTCAACATCGGCATCACGCTCGACTACTTCCGGGCCCGGCCCAACGAGAAGGGCGTGGCCCTCTCGTGGGCGACGTCGGCGGAGCAGGACTTCGCCGGCTTTAACCTCTACCGCGAATGCGCCGAGGCACCCGCCGACGCGAGCCGCGTCAAACTCAACGCGCAGTTGATAACCGGCCGTTCGCCGTATCGCTTCGCCGACGAGGACGCCAGGGCCGGAAGCCGTTATAAATATTGGCTTGAGGCCGTGGACGTCAGCGGCGCGCGCGAGACCTTCGGTCCGGCCGAGGCCAAGCTGTCCGTGAAACCCGCCGCCTTCGCGCTCTACCAGAACGCGCCCAACCCGACGCGGGGCGCGACGACGTTCGCGTTCTCGCTGCCGGCGGCCGGCCCGGCGTCGCTCACGGTCTACGACCTGGCGGGGCGGAAGGTCTGGCGGCACGAGGGGAATTTCGGAGAAGGTTCGAACGAAGTCGCGGCGTCGTTCGCGTTCGCCCCCGGCGTTTACGTATACCGGCTGGAGGCCGGCGGCGAAGTTGCGGCAAAGAAGATGGTCGTGATTCAGTAAACATTCTTAAAAAAGATACCACGGACCCGAACAGGGTACCCTCGGAACCGACAATGCATAGGAGGGAACCACCGTGAAAAAGCTCAACGTACTATTAGCGGCATGTTTTGTATGGTGCACGGCGGCCTCGGCTGCCACGGCGGAAAGGTCCTGGCTCGACGTCACCGCCGAGGGCGTCTTCACGCGCACGGCAACGTCCGACGCGGCACCCGACGGCTCCCTACCCCTACCTTACGGCTACGCGCCGCCCGAAGTGCTTTGGACTCACAACGAAGTGAATACCATATACCAGACCACCGCGCGCTTCGGGTACGGCGGCCGGTATATCTTCGCCGGCTCACATATCAACGACTGCGGCGCGCAGCTCTTCTCCACTACCGGCTCGGGCAACTTCGACTGGGAGATCGAGGCCGGTACGGCCGTTTTCACGGCCGCGGCGCG
>DATKXQ010000148.1:0-2617 GCA_035528975.1 bacterium | reverse complement strand
TATATTAGTTATTATTACGATTGCCCACAATATCGCTCCCTTTAGTCGGTTTAATTTTACTACGGTTTGCCGTTTTGCTTTTGTTAGGGGACGCCGGATAGCACCGCCAGCCGCCGTTGCGCCTCTTCGTTGTCGGGCTCGAGCGCGAGGCCGCGGCGGTAGGCGTCGGCCGCGGCGCCGAAGTCGCCCCGCGCCTCGTGCACGAGCGCCATATTAAAGTAGGTGTTAGCGTAGGCCGGCTCGAGCGCCGCCGCCCGCTCCAGCGTTCTCAGCGCGCCGTCGAGGTCCCGCCGCGCCAGGAGCACGATGCCGTAGTTGACGAGGCCGCGCGCGTTGTCGGGGTTGTGCGCGAGCGCGGCCGCGATATAACGTTCCACCTCGGCCACGCGGCCTTCGTACAGCAGCAGCGTGCCGTAGTTGTTCAACGTGTCCGCGTTGTCGGGGGAGAGCTCGAGCGCGGTGCCGAGCGCCCGTTCCGCCGCCGGCGCGTTGCCCAGGCGGATGTAGGCCAGCCCCAGGTTGTTCCAGGAGTAGGCGTCCTCCGGCTCGAGCGCCACCGCCTTCTCGTAAGCTTTGGCCGCGGCGCGGTCGTCGCCCCGCGACGAGTAGACGCCGCCCAGGTGGTGGTAGGAGTAGGCCTCCGAGACCGCGATCTTGGGGGGGAGCGGCCAAAAGGCGGCGACGTAGCCGCCGACCACCAGCGCCGCGCCGACGGCGATTTTCCATTTCCCCTTCCCCGGCCCGCGCGCCGCCTCGACGAACCCCCACCCTCCGGCGACCGCCAGGACCGCCAGGAGCGCGAACGCCGGGAACCGATACCGCCCGGTGACGAAGAAGAGCGTGACGAGCGAGGCCAGGTATACGCCGACCAGCGCCAGCGCCGGCCGGAACTCCCGCCGCGGCGCCGCGAACCACGCCCCGGCCAGCGCCCACGGGAGGACGATGCCCCACGTGAACGGCAGCCATTTCAAGACCGCGCTCCGCGCGCGAAAGAAATCGAAGTCCATGTGGTTCGGGATCTCGTAGGCGCTCGCGAGCAGGCGGAGGCGCCGCCCCACTTTGGCGAGGTAGTCGCCGGGCTGCGCGACGACGTACGCCGCGGCCTCGCGGGTGAAGTAGGCCGACACCTCCGACGGCTTGAGCGGCCGCCCCACCGCGGCTTCGGCGTAAGCTTTGGACGACGCCTCCAGGTGCGAGGGCCAGGGCCCCGGCGCCTTGAAGGTCCCGTTGGCCTGCGGGTTGTTGCCGATGAAGAGGTTGACGCCGCCGTTGGAGGAGATGAGCACGACGTCCCGGCCCACGACGTAGTTGCGAACGGTGACCGGGAGGACGACCAGCGCCGCGGCGACGACGAGCGCGCCGAGCCATTTCGCCCGGGCGGGCCGGGGCGCGCGGGGCGAGTGGAACCACAGCGCGAGGGCCGCGGGGAGGAGGAGCAGCAGGTAGTTGGGCCGCGCCAGCGCGCCCAGCGCTACGAGGGCGCCGAGGCCGGCGGCGCGCCGGACGGACCACCGCGACGTCGTGGCCCAAAGCGCCGCGCCGACCATGACCGGCGGCAGCAGGAAGTCCATCAACAGCTCGCCGTCGTAGAAGACGGCCGCGGGAGAGAGGGCATATACAAGGCCCGCGGCGACGCCGGCCCAGGTCCCGAGGAGGCGCCGACCGAGGATAAATATCAAGAACGCCGTGAGCGCGGAGACGAGCAGCTGCAGCAGCGCTACGCCCCGGAAATCGGAAAAGCCGCCGCGCGTCAAAACCTTGACGGCGGCGAGGAAGTAGGGGTAGGCGGGGCTGGAGTGGAAGTAGACGTCGTCGCCGAGGATTTTCCCCGCGGCGATTTCCCGGGCCTCGCGGGCGTATTCCACCGTGTCGCCGGTGGCGGCGTCGAAGAGCGGGAAGTCGCGGATTCCGCCGAAATAGAGGAGGCGGGCGGCGAGGGCGGCGGCCACGACGGCCGCGGGGGCCCAGCGGCGAAGTGCTTTTCCCATGACCTGGGAGTATAAGATAATACGGGGCCGGCGGCAACCGCGCGCCGCCCCAAAAAAAACCGGCCGAAGCCGGTTTTTATTTTCGCGCAAAAGCTATTTGCTCGAGGGGCCGCCTTTTTCGGCCTCGGCGCGGGTTTTGACGACCTCGTCGATTATCCCATACGCCATAGCTTCTTCGGGGGTCATGAAGTAGTCCCGGTCGGTGTCGCGCTCGACGGTGGCGAGGTCCTGGCCGGTGTGGTGCGCGAGGACCTGGTTGAGCAGGTTCTTAAGGCGCAGGATTTCGCGGGCGTGGATGTCGATGTCCGAAGCCTGGCCTTTGAAGCCGCTCGAGAGCTGGTGGAGGAGTACGGTCGAGTTGGGGAGAGCGAGGCGCTTGCCCTTCGTGCCGGCGGCGAGCAGGACCGCGGCCATGCTGGCGGCCATGCCCAGGCAGTACGTCGCGACTTGGCAGCGTACGAACTGCATCGTGTCGTAGATGGCGAAGCCGGCCGAGACGGACCCGCCGGGGGAGTTGATATACATGAGGACGTCGCGCTCCGGGTCCTCCTTTTCTAAATAGAGGAGCTGGGCGATGACGACGTTGGCGACGTTGTCGTCGAGGGCGTCGCCGACGAAGATGATGTGGT
>DATKXQ010000147.1:0-3640 GCA_035528975.1 bacterium | reverse complement strand
CCGCCGCCGACGACCGTAACCGGCACGCTCATCGCCTCTTCTCCGCGGAACCGTCCAGGGCCAATTCTTCCAGGCGGACCCTCAAAGCGGCCTGCGACACTTCGAACAGGTCCGCGAGTATGGACACGCGGTTCTCCGGGTTGGCCGCGTACGTCCTCCAATACCGGCGGACCCACGCCGCCGGCATGAGGAGATTGGCGGCGAAGCGCTCGGCGTCGCGCTCTTGCCGGGACGCGCCTCCCGGCTCCGCGAAGGAGCTCCGCTTATGCCGCAAGTAATAGTGGCCCAACTCGTGGGCAACGGTGAAGCGCTGCCGCGTCGACGGCTGGCGGGAATTTACGACTATGACGGGGAAAACGTCGTCGTTTACGAACAAACCTGCAACGTAGTCGAAGGGGCGAGCGCAAAGGGCCAAGCCCTCCGCGCTACAAATAGGTTCCAACGCGACCGGCGGGTCGGCGAGGCCGAAGCGCTTCAAGACCTCCAGGGCCTTGCGCTCTACGGCGTCCGCGCTTTTCCCGCGCCGCCCCATCGGTCCCTACGGTATGCGTCTATGCGTTCCTACCCCGATCCGCAATCGTCGGACGGCTTTTCGCTCCCGCCTTCCGGCTGTATGGTTACCATGGTGCTGAAGACCCAGCCTTCCGCGCCCCCGGCAACCTCGGCCTTGTACCAGTAACCGTCCTCGCCCTCCACCGTATCCATATCCTTGAGCCGGCCTACAAGGGTAAGGGGCGCGCCGGCGTTCAGGCACATTACGACGTCAGAATCCGGCTCCGGCGTTATGTGCAAGCAGTAGTTCTCTTTCAAGGTCGCGGCGAAGGGCGTCGCCAATTTGAGCTCGACGTTTGCGGCGCCGACGATAACCGCGCAGCATAAGACCGATGCCGCGATCCAGGTAATTTTGCGGATCATCCGTACCTCCTGCAACTAGTTATTTTCCTTTTGCCTTCTTGGCCCGGCCGGTTTTGGCCCGCCGAGCGCGTTCCCCGCGCCAGAAGCGGAAAAAATTCAGGAGCTCTTCCCGGTCCCCTTCCGTGACGCGTTCGCTTCTGAAAAACTCGACGATCTCTTCGGGAACGCCCTCTACGGGCGGCGCCTCTTCGTCGCGCAAAAGATAATCCAGCGAGGCGCCGAACGCGTCCGCCATCTTCCGGACGAGTTCGCGAGAAGGCTTGCGTAAACCCATTTCGAGTTGGCTCAGGTACCCCGCGGAAATATCCAATTCCTTCGCGAAGGCACTCTGCGTATAACCGCGCGCCAACCGTAGTTTCTTTATTTTTTCGCCCAACGCCGGCATGATTTCCCCTACCGTAGATTTAGATGACCCCGTCGGAACTTTGGTTTATTCTAACACGACGGCGCGCCCATGTCAAAAGGCCGATCGGCCCTTTAGATATTACGCGATATCCCCGGCCCGGGCGACGGCGGTCCCTTCCCGCGCCACGACCGCGGCCGCGGCCCGGTTCGCGATTTGGGCCGCCGCATACAGACCCGCGCCCGCGCCGAGGGCCGCGGCCAAAGCCGCGGTCACCGTATCTCCCGCGCCCGTGACGTCGACGACGGTCCGGGCCGCCGGCTCGAGGCGCGCCACTCCCCCCCGCACGGGCCAAACGGCCATGCCTTCGCTGCCCGCCGTTATAACCAGATACCGCACCCCCAGTTTCGCCGCGGCCGCCTTCATCGCCGCCGCCAGGTCCCCGCCGGCGATTGCCTTCCGGCCCGCCGAGCGCTCGAGCTCCTCCATATTGGCCACCGCCGCGGCGGCGCCCCGGAACTTCCCGAGATCGCCGCGCGCGTTAACCACGGAAACGACCTTACGCCGACCACTCTCCGCCACGAGCCACCGGGCGAAGCGGGAACCGAGAACGCCGTTGCCGTAGTCCGAAAGGACCAAAGCGTCGGCGGTATCGAGCGCGCGCGAAACGTACGCCCTCAACTTTTTGGCGGAGGCCGGCGACGGGGGCGCCGCCTCCTGGCGGTAGGCGTGAAAGAGGTGCTGGTCGTGACGCTGGGGCTCGCGCCCGACGAACTTTACTTTGTGCTTCGTGGGCCGGCCCTCCTCGCGAACCAGGCCGCCGACGTCCGCGCCCAGCCCTTCCAACAACGCGGCCAGGCGGGCGCCGTGCTCGTCCGGGCCGACCACGCCCGCAAACGACACGCGCGCGCCCAGGGCCGCGGCGTTGGCGGCGACGTTCGCGGCCTGCCCGGGCGCATATACGCGCTCCGCGACTTCGAGCGCCAACACCGGCGCCTCTTTGGCGACCGTTTTGACCCGGCCGTAAACGTTCTCGTCCAAACACGGGTCGCCCACCACGACGACGTGGGTGCGCTTAATTCGGGCCGATATTCCGCCGCGCTTCACGAGGCCAGCATACGAAAAACCTGCGCGGCCGGCAACAGTAAACCTGCGCCGGGCCGCGACGCCCTTCGTATAAACACAAATTGACTAAGTGTGCGATATATGGTAATATTCGCAGATAGGCGTTCCCGCAACCGGAGAAATTATGAAAATCTTAGGTATACACGACGGCCACAACGCCACCGCGGCCCTCCTCGCCGACGGCCGCATCGTCGCCGCCGTCTCGGAAGAAAGGCTCGTCCGGGTAAAAAACGTCGATTGTTTCCCCGAAAACGCCATCGCGGATTGCCTGGACGCCGCCGGGTGTTCGGCGGAAGACGTCGACTTCGTCGCGTTTAACGGCGAGCACCAACCGTACTCCCGGACGCGAGCCGAGCTTATGGCCGCGTTCCGCCAGGCCTCCACCCCCCAGACGGCGATCCGCAAACTCCTCCGCCGTACGCCCTTCAATAGCTACTTCCGCAGTCGTCGCCGCGCTTCGCGCCTCGAAGACGCCTCCCGCGTCGGCTTCGACGAGAAACGCGTCCGCTTCGTCGAACACCACAAGGCGCACGCGTACGCCGCTTACTGGAGCGCGGCGTGGCGCGAAGGGCCCGTCCTGATATTGACCTGCGACGGCTCGGGGGACGACCTCTGCGCCACCGTAAACGTCGGCGACGGCGGCACGATCGAACGCGTCGCGGCGGTGCACGAGGGCCATTCCCTGGGCATCATCTACGCCATGGCCACGACGCTTTTGGGTATGATGCCGCTGGAGGACGAACACAAGGTCATGGGGATGGCGCCGTACGGCCTCAGGCGCCTCGCGTCCAAACCCGAGGAAAACTGCTTCTCGGACCTCTTCCGCGTCGACGGCCTGTCCTGGGAACGCGCCGACGGCCTCCCCGACGCCTACCGGTCTTTCAACTACATGAAAAAGCGCCTCGGCCTGACCCGCTTCGACAACGCCAGCGCCTCCATCCAGCTCCTGGCGGAAGACGTCGTCACGTCGTGGGTCGCCAACTGCGTCCGCGAAACCGGCATAAAGAGGGTGGCCCTCTCCGGCGGCGTGTTCATGAACGTCAAGGCCAACAAGATGGTCTACGGCCTGCCGGAGGTAGAGGAGCTCTTCGTCATGCCGTCGTGCGGCGACGACTCGAACGCCATAGGCACGTGTTACGCCGTATACGACGAGGAAAGGCGGCGCGCCGGCTTGCCCACGGATATCCCGCCGCTCGGGCCGATCTACTTCGGCCGCGAGTTCTCCGACGTCGATTGCGAACGGGCGCTGGTCGCCGT
>DATKXQ010000146.1:0-4726 GCA_035528975.1 bacterium | reverse complement strand
ATTATGCCGATGCCGGCGCCGGCGCGGATTTTGTTCATCAGCGCGTCGACGTATTTGTTGTGTTGTTCGCCCACGAGGAAGTTGATCGGGTACCCGCGCAGGCTCACGGCCGCGCCCGTCTGTTCCCACGAGCCGAAATGGCCCGTGAAGAGCAAAGCCCCCCGGCCCCGGGCCAGGCCGTCGTCGAACGACTTGCCGTTCACGAGCGTATGGTACTTCTCGACGTTGCGCCGGTTCAACCGGGGCACCCTCATGTAGTCGACCATGGCCTTCCCGAAATTGGCGAATGAACGCCGGGCCACGTCGTCCACCCAATCCGCGTCCGCATCCGGGAAACAGAGCTTCAAATTGGCGCGCGCTATAAGGCGCCGGCCGCGCCACAGGGCGTAGGCAAGTCGGCCCAACGCCCCGCCGCCCGCCACGGCTACCGACGCCGGCAACAAGTTTACGCCGACGGAGATACCCCAGACGACAGCGAATTCGACGAGGTGTTTGAGTCGCTTAAGCTTCGCCACGCGCGTTTTTCCGGAGCTTGACGGACTTTATTATCTTATCCAGGAAATCGTTGAGGACGTCGAAATCCGAGACGATCTCAACGGCCTGCTCCAACACGTACGTGAGAACGGAAGGGCGCCACCCCTCGAGGCGGGCTTCATCCTTGGCCGTCGTAATTAAAAAATCGCATCCCGCCACCAACGCCGTCCCTTCGGCGTCGGCCAGTTCCCCGTGCGTGAAGCGATGGTGGTCGGGGAAAGGCCGGCGCCGCGCCACGACCGCGCCCGATTCGGCCAGGTCCTCGGCGAAGTGCTCGAAATCGGCTATGCCGGCGAAGGCCAAAACTTTAGCCCCCTCGAGCCCGGCGAGCGCCAGCCGCTCGTCGCGGTTCAGCGGCCTGAGGTAAGCCGGCGAGAATTGAACCTCGACCTGCGGCGCCGCGACCGCGGCCCGACGCAGCTGTTTTCGCCACCGGTCCCTCTCGTCCCTCTCCCGACATTTCGTAAATACTCTGAGATCGGCCGCGCGCGCCGCGGCGACGCTCTCCCGGTAGTAACCGGCGGGAAAGGTGGGGCCCGGAGGCCGGCGCGCGTCGAGCAATAGTACGTTCAAATCCTTTTTAATGCTTAAATCCTGGAACGCATCGTCCAGCAGAATTATTTCGGCGCCGAAAACGTCCGCGGCGAGCTCCGCCGCGGCGAAGCGGTCAACGTCTACGATCACCGTGGCCCGCGGCAACGCGCGCGCCGTCATCAGCGCCTCGTCGCCGACCCGGCTCTCACCGACTTTTACGACGTCGCCCGGCCGACGGACGACGACCTGCCCCTTGGAATCGCGGCCGTAACCGCGCGAGACGATCGCCACGTTGACGCCGTGGTTAATAAGATACTGGGCCAGGAATATCACGAACGGCGTCTTGCCGGCGCCCCCCATGGCCAAGTTGCCCACGCCGATGACGGGCCGGGACAACCGGCGCACGTTGCGAACGTTCTTCTCGTAAAGGTAGCGGCGAGCCGCGGCGACGCCGCTCCACACCCACGAGAACGGCAAGAGCAAGAACCGGCCCAACGCGTTGCCCGTCAACTCCCGGTGCGTCCGGTAGAAAGCAGGGGCGGAAACCATCAACGGGCCTCCCCTTCCACAAACCGCCGCACGGCGGCGATCGTGCGTTTCGACGCCCCCATCATCTCGCGCGCCGTAAGCGCGGCCTCTTCGCCCAATACGTGCGCAACCTGCTCGTTGGCGTAAATTTCCTGGAGGGCATCGAAAAGCTCGCCGGCGTCCCGAACGCCGATGCCGCCCCGGCCCGCCAACCGCCCCGTCTCGAGCGGGAAATTCTCGACGTGCGGCCCCCATAGCGTGACGCAGCCGTGGTACGCCGCTTCCATCATATTTTGGCCGCCGCGCGGCACGAACGAACCGCCTATCACCGCCACCGCGCCCAGCGGGTAAAGGCCGCCCAACTCGCCGAGCGTGTCCAGGACCACGGCGTCGACCGGAGAGGCCGCGGGCAGGCCGGTCCGTAGCGCCGCCGTTACGCCTTTGGCGGTCAACAACTTCAAAACCTCCGGGGCCCGCTCCGGGTAACGGGGCGCCACGAATAGTTTCAGGCCGGGGCGCTCCCGCCGCAATTTCAAATATGCGTCGGCCATGATTTCCTCTTCGCCGGCGTGCGTACTGGCCGCCGTCAAAACGTCCCGGCGCCGCGGCCGGCCCAGGGCTTCCGCGATGGCGTCTACGACGTCTTTCCGAACGGCGGCTTCGTAATTGTCGTACTTCAAATTGCCGGTGGTTACGACGTCGGCTCTATCGACTCCCATGGCCCGGTAGCGGGGTACGTATTCCTCTTCGGTCGCGCATACCAACCTAAGCGTTCCGAACAGCGGCCCGAAAAGCCACTTCGCCCGCGCGTACCTTTTCAGACTCCGGGCCGTGAAGCGGCCGTTTACCGCCGCCGCCGGAACGCCGCGCCGCGCGAGCGCGAACATGAGATTGGGCCAGTAATCCCCTTCCACGATCAAAACGAGCGCAGGGTTAAACGCGCGGACCGTGGCCGCGACGCTCGGGTAGAGGTCGTACGGCAAGGCGAAGTGATGGTCGGCGTCCACCTGCTTGGCGACTTGTCTGCCGCCGGACGTGAACGTGGTAAGGACGACGGCGTAGCCCGGGAACGCGCGCCGGAGTTCGGAAACGAAAGCCCTTATCGCCAGCGCTTCGCCCACGGAAGGCGCGTGCAGCCAGATGCTGCGGTCGAGTTTCGGCAAACGAAACCCCAGCCGTTTTAAAAACCTCCCGCGGAACTCCCGGACCGCCAGCGCCGGGAGCCACAGTAGCGCGAACGCGACGTGGAGCGCGACGTTATAGAAAATAAACGCCACCCAAAACCGGGCGCCGAAACGCGTCTTCTCCCTCTCCGCGCAGGTTTCCGCCGCGGCCGCCAATTAATCCTCTCGGTTTCCCGCGAGTTGGGCGTGAAGAAGACGGGCGTAGACGCCGTCTTTCCTCACCAGTTCGTGGTGGTTGCCTATTTCGGCAACCCGACCGGAATCGAGCACTACGATGCGGTCGGCCCGGCGAACCGTCGACAGACGATGAGCTACTATGAACGTGGTGCGGCCCGCCATCAGCCGCTCCAGGGCTTCGCGTATAAGGGCCTCGGACTCGGCGTCGAGGTGCGACGTCGCCTCGTCGAGGATCAGGATCCGGGGGTCCTTTAAGACGGCGCGCGCTATGGCGAGGCGCTGCCTTTGGCCGCCGGATATCTGCACGCCCCGTTCCCCGATGTACGAGTCGTAACCGTCCGGGAAAGCCCGGATAAAGTCGTCGGCGTTCGCCGCTTGCGCCGCGGCCCGGACTTCGTCCAGCGTCGCGTCCAGCCTCCCGTAGCGTATATTATTTAGCACCGTATCGGCGAAAAGGATGGATTCCTGGGGTACGAGGCTTATCTGGTCGCGCAGCGCGTCGAGGTCGTATTCCCGAATGTCGTAGCCGTCGACCGTCAGCGAGCCGCGGGTAAATTCGTAAAACCGAGTTATCAAGCTTACGAGCGTCGTCTTCCCCGCGCCGGAGGGGCCCACGACCGCGATGACCTCGCTCGGTTTGACGTCGAGCGTTACGCCTTCGAGCACCGGCGTCTTGCCGTCGTACGAGAAGGATACGTCGTCGAAACGCACCGCCCCCTCGAGGCGGCGCTTCAACTCGCCCGTGCGCCACAAGGACCGCTCCTCGGGTTCGTCGACCACCTCGTAGACGCGCGTCGCCGCCGCCAGCGCCCGTTGTATCAGCGCCGTAACCCGGCCGAGCACCTTGACGGGTTGGTAGAGGATTACCACGAGGCCCGTAAAACCCAAAAGCGTCCCCGGGGTCATCCGGCCGGAGAGGACGAGGTGACAACCGACCCAGAAGAACCCGGCGATACCCAGGCCGCTAACTACCTCCATCAGGGGCCGCAAGATCGACTCTATCTTGACGCCGTACATCCAGGCCTTGAACGTCTCCCGGTTCCGCTCAAAAAAGCGCCGACGCTCGAACTCCTCGCGCCGGAACGACTTGATGAGTTTTATGTTTTGCAGCGTCTCGGACAAGAGCGCGGTCAACGAGCCGATCTCCGTCTGGAAGCGCTTTCCCGCCTTCCGGCTCTTGCCGGCCAGGTTGTTGATTATGACGCCGAGCGCGGGGAAAGTGACCAGGACCAGCAACGTGAGTTTCCACGAGCGGGCGAACATTACCGCGAGCACGATTACGAGGGTGGTCAGGGCCGAGGCGATGTCCTTCAGCGCGTTGGCCGTATCCTGGAGCACCGTTACGTCGTTCGTCACGCGCGAGACGACGTCGCCCGACCGCCGCAAATCGTAATAACGGAGCGGCAGCACGACGAGGTGGTTGAACAACTTCTCGCGGATGTTGAAGACCACCCGCTGCCCCGCGTGCGATATAAGGTAAGAGCGAAGAAAAATGAAGGCGCCCGAGAAGAGGATTACGACGAGGACCCACGCGGGCAGGAAGTTGACGACGACGAGGCGCGGTTTCTCGAACCCTAGAAGCAGAAGGTTGAATAACAGCTGGTCTTTCCTTCCCGAGAGTACGTCTATAACCTGGCCGATTATTACCGGCAACGACGCCTCCAACGCCGAAGCCAGCGACGACGCGATCATACCGACCAGTAAGAGGTGCCAGTGCTGGGCTGCGGCCGCGAAGAGGCGACGCGCTACGCCCGGCTTTTTTCGGCCCC
>DATKXQ010000145.1:0-8572 GCA_035528975.1 bacterium | reverse complement strand
CGACGCTAACTCTTCACTTTTAAGCGCCCTAACGTTTTAAGTTGGCCTGCCCCACGAGAAACTATAATACTCGCTTAACTTTTTCATTAATCCGGCACTCTTTCTCAAAAAAGATTCCTTACCAAGCACGTCTTCATTCCTTTTGTAAGATACCCCGCAATTTATTTGGAACAACTTATACTGGTCGATCTTACTAATTACGTATCTTACGTCTTCGTTAGAAATATCTCCGCCCAGCCGAAGCTTCAATATCTCGATCCCGTGAAAAGCTCTCGGTCTACCTGTTGGATTAACCCTTTTTTGAATAATCAAATTGAACCCTTCTAACTTCTTTAAGATTGCTACAAACCTTTCGCTATTCGATTTTATGTAACCTCTCATCATACCAGCCGGGTGTTTACCCTCTATCTGGATCCCCAAACCAAATTCGTCGGAGTTTACCCAAAAATTGAAATGTGGTTTTTGGACTTTATTTTCGACCGGTGGTTTACATAAAACACCCCACACCGAAGTGGAATCTTTCTTTATAAAACCTACGTTCGGTACCAACTCTACGTATGATCCGACCTCTCCTATCAGTTCTTTGAGTTCGAAAAGGTATTGTTTAAATTTTTCTTTTACTCGTATTCGAAGCTCCCGCTTGGGGTCATAATCGATATTCAAGAAAGCCTCGAAATCTCCCTTTTCCCATCCCTTAAACGGAGCCATGCTTATAGCCTCCAAATATTCCAAAAATTCGCTGATAACAAAATTAGATACCTCGTATTGGGAACGTTTTCGGTATTCATCAAAATCAACGTACACTTCTCTCCAAGTAATGAATTTTAATTTTTTTTTGTTAAATCGCTTAATGACGCCGCGGTCTTCATCCCTGGGGGTTATACAAACTAAAAAACCTTTTGGTATAGCAGCTAAATGCCTTTCGATTTGTTTTTCTTCCAGCGCGGAACCTATTTTGCTCTCAATAAAAACCCTTTCATCCCCTATTTGAATCTCCGCGTCCGGCCGGCTCAGTAAACCCTCAACCTGGAGGTCATATTCGGCGGCTTTTTGTATCCTGATATCAATACCGGCGATTGCGAGGAAACGTTTCAACAAACCCGGCCGGCAATTCTCTAAAACGTTAACGAGGGCCTTTGTAGTATTGTCCTCTATCTGCGTATCGAATTGACTTTTTTTCTTATATCCGGGTCCCCGGTAATAATAAAATATATTTCTATATGGATTGTATTTCCTCACAAGTTCTAATACCGGTTGCTACTAACCCTATCCTGAAGAACCCTCTTTAAAGAACCCCATCGCCAAAAACTTGCGGCGGCGGTCCTCGCGGAGCTCGTCGCCGGACATCTTTTCGAGTTCGGCCAGGTGGCGCTCGAGCGCCTCGGCCAGAAGCTCGGCCGCGGCGTCGGCGTCGCGGTGGGCGCCGTAGGGCGGCTCGGCAACTATCTCGTCGATGACGCCGAGGCTTAGCAAATCCTGCGCCGTTATCTTGAGCGCCGCGGCGGCCTGCGGGGCGTACGCCCGGTCCCGCCACAGGATGGCGGCGCACCCCTCCGGCGAGATGACCGAGTAGTACGCGTACTCCTGCATCAGGACGCGGTTGCCGACGCCGATGCCGAAGGCGCCGCCCGAGCCCCCCTCGCCGACGACGGCCACGACTAACGGCACGCTGAGGTTGAACATCTCCAGGACGTTGCGCGCTATGGCCTCGGCCTGCCCCCGCTCCTCGGCGCCGATGCCCGGGTAGGCGCCGGCCGTATCCAAAAGCGATATCACGGGCAGGCGGAACTTCTCCGCCAGCCGCATCAGCCGCAGCGCCTTGCGGTAGCCCTCGGGATGGGGCGAGCCGAAATTATGTTTGATCTTGTCGGCGGTTTTGCGGCCTTTCTCGTGGCCCATCCACACGACGCGGCGGCCGCGGAACCACGCCACGCCGCCCACGATGGCCTGGTCGTCGCGGAAGAGGCGGTCGCCGTGGAATTCGATGGGGCCCTCGAGCAGGCGGCGGACGTAGTCCATGGTATAAGGTCGGTCCGGGTGCCGCGCCAGGAGGACCCGGTCCCAGGGGGTCAGGCCGGCGTAGGCCTCGGCGCGCCGCTTTTCCAGTTCCTCCTCGCGGGAGGGAAGGCCGGCCGCGGCGGCCTCGTCACCCTCGCCGGCCCGGGCGCGGAGGGCTTCGACTTCTTCCTCCAGGGCCGCGAACGGCTTCTCGAACTCCAGCACAACCTTTTTCGCTTCCACCGCCATCTTCTTACGGCGCTCAGAACGAGCCGACGTACGTCAGGTCGAGCCGGCGCGCGTACGAGCCGTCCTCGCCCAGGGCCTCGAGCTGGTTTTCGAGAAGGTTGGTAAACCGGAACTCGAGGTTGAAGTTTTCCGTTAC
Source organism: bacterium (assembly GCA_035528975.1). GTDB lineage: Bacteria > RBG-13-66-14 > B26-G2 > WVWN01 > WVWN01 > WVWN01. The sequence continues at coordinate 6,189 of DATKXQ010000145.1, read as the reverse complement.
CCGCCACCGGACGCCGGCGTCGAGATAGCCGTGCCCCGAGCCGAGACAGTCCGGGGCGTCGTCGTTTAAGCCCATGCTGTAGGTCCCGAGCAGCACGAGGTGCGGCCCCAAGGACTTCTCCAACGAGCCGAAGACGTCGGCGTCGCCGTCGTCCTTGTCCTCGATGACGTTGTAGGAGACGCCGAGGTGCAGGCCCAGCGCGCCCAGGACTTCGATCTCCTGGGACAGCACGAGATAGAAACCTTTGGCCTTGAATTGGTACCGGTCGTAGTCCACGTTCTGGCCGGGGTAGCGGGGGTTGAAGTCGTAGTACTTGCCGTGGCCCTGGTCGTCGTAACCCACGGCTATCCCCGGCAGTATCGGGCCGCCGTTGGTGATGCGGAATTTGGCCTGGAAACCGGGCCGGGGGTTCATCGTCGGCGCGCCGGTGCCGAAGACGTCGGCGCCGCCGTACGATACGCCGACCGTGAGGTAATCCAGAATGCCGATTTCCCCTCGCACCACGAACGGCTCGACGCCTATGCTCGCGGCGTATTCGCCGCGCAGGCGCGTCCACGCGGAAGGGTTGTCGATGACGTAAGTTTCGCCCTCCGGCACGAAGTCCTCTTGGGCCGAGGCCGCCGCGGCCGCGACCACTCCGGCCAACGCCGCGAGCCGCGCCGCGCGCCACACCCGGCGCGGGAATTTCCGTTCACGAGGCATGCGCGTCATAAGCTACGCTCCCTTATAATCGTTTAAGACTAATAACCTACCGCCGCCGCGGAGTCAAGCTTAATCCTTCGCCTCGCCCCGGCCGTCCGGCTTCAGCGTCACGCGCACCTGCTTCACCTTGCGGGCGTCGGCCGCGGTAACGTAGAAATCCAGGTTCTCGAATGACAGCCGCTCACCCGCCGCCGGGACCTTGCCGCTCAGGGAGGATATGAATCCCCCCACGGTCTCGAAATCCTCCTCCGGGATGGCGACGGCGAGCTGCTCGTTCAACTCGCCGATATCCATGCGGCCGGCGACCAACCAGACGTTCTCCCCGATCTTCTCGAGGAGCTTCACCTCGGCGTCGTACTCGTCGTGGATCTCGCCCACGATCTCTTCCAGGACGTCCTCGAGCGTTATAAGGCCCGCGGTGCCGCCGTACTCGTCGACGACGATGGCGAACTGCGCTTTGGCCGCGCGGAACTCGCGCAACAGCTCGTTGACGCGCTTCGACTCCGGCACGTAAAAGGGCTCGCGCAAGACGGACCGGAGGTCGTTGCCCGTGGCCTCGAGCGTAAAGATGTCCTTGGCGTGCAGGATGCCGACGACGTTGTCGGGCGACTCGTCGACGACGGGGATGCGCGAAAAACCACGGGCGATGACGACGCGCTTGATCTCGTCGACCGGGTCGCGGATGTCCACCGTGACCATCTCGACCCGCGGCACCATAACCTCGCGCGCGACGGTCTCGCGAATGGAGATTATGCCGTTTATCATATCCCGCTCTTCTTCCGCCAGGCGGGCTCCGCCGGCCGCGGCCATGGTTTCGAGCTCCGCGCCCGGCGATACCGCGCCCGGGTCGACGCCGGCGCGCGTCACGGCGGCGATTCCCCGCGCGACGGTTTTCGCCACCCACAGCCACGGGAAGAGAGCGAGGTAAACGAATTTCGCCGCCGGCACGACGAAATAACCCACCACCCTCCCCGCGGCTCCCGGCAAGGCGGCCCGGGCCGCGGCGCGAACCAGGTAGAGGGCCAAGGCGCACGCCAGCCACACCAAGACCAGCGGCACCGCCGGCGCCTCGGCCGCGACGAGAGAGGCCGCCGAATACGAAACGCCTATCAACAGGAAGACCTCTACGACGAAGAGGGCGTTGAGAAGAGACAGCGGAACCGTCGGCTTGCCGGCCTCCTCCCCCGCGGGGCTACGGCCGCGGCTCGATTTCGCGACGGCCGCCCAACGCGCCGCGACGAAGGCACCGTAGGCTATTAGCAAACCTATAACCGCGTATAATGATGGAGGTTCGTCCATAGGTACAAGCCTCGTCCGTACGCGACGGCGTTACGTAAATACCCAGAAACAGAACGCGGTAACGCCCACGCCCAGCAGCGCTCCGGCCGTTACCTCGAGTATCGAGTGTATTCCCAAACGCACGCGCGATACGGCTATGATGAGTGCGAGAATAAAAGTTATGGCCGCTATAAGGGGATTGCGGCTCAACAGCGAAGCCGCGGCCCACAGGCCGAAGGCGATGGCGGCGTGGCCGCTGGGGAGGCCGCCGCGCAAGAACGTCCCCTTGCCCGTGACGGCCTTCAATATTATTACCGAGAGGGCCGTAAGGCCCAAAGATACCCAGGCCACGTGCTCGGGCGAGCGCCGCACGATCACGATCGTGGTTACGATAGGCCCTTTCAGCCGCTCGAAGAATACCAGATATCCGACGAGAACCGCGTTCAACGCCGCGAACAGTACCGCGCCCGCGGCGACGTCCTTCGCGACCCGCGCCAGCGGGTGGTAGCGTTCCACGGACAAATCCAATACGACTTCCAGCGACGAGTTCACCATCTCCGTAATGAGCACCAGCGCGATCGTTATCAACAGGAGGATCAGTTCGATCTTGGTGATGGAGAGCCAAACGCTGGCGAACAGGACCAACACCGTAACGGCGAAATGAATTTTCACGTTCCGTTGGGTGCGGAGCGCGTAAACGATACCCTCCAACGCGCTGTTGAACGAGCGGGCGAGGCCCCCTTCCCTCAAAAAGATTACCCGCTTCGGACGCCCCTTTTTTTTAGCCGCCGTCACTCCCCTCCTATCCCCGATTCCGCCACGAGCCGCGCCGTCGCGTCTTCCATCCGCGCGCGCCCCTCGTCCGTATCGTCCTCATAATCCGCGAGGTGCAAGAGGCCGTGGGCGACGAGGACGGCGAGCTCCTCTTCCAGGGATATGTCCCGTTCCGCCGCTTGCTCGCGGGCCCGGTCGGCCGAAACGTACACTTCACCCCACAGCCATATCTCTTCCGGCTCCGCCGGGCCGCGCCCGATGGGGAAAGCGAGGACGTCCGTAGGCCCGCGGCCTTTGCGATACCGTTCGTTCAAATCCGCCAATAACGCGTCGTCGCCTATCGTGACCTCGACGACGGCCTCCGCCGGAACGTCGCACCGCTCCCGGTAGCGGCCTATCACTGCCTCGAGGCGGCGCCGGCTAGTTGGACTTAGTTTCGGCAGAATGCGTAGACAAATACGGGACGACGTATTGTTCGCCATTTTCCGGATAAGTGGGTCTGATGTGGAATATGCTATTGAGCGCTTTTATTAAACTCTCTTTGACGAGATGTACTTCGGCGAGCGTGAGGTCGCATTCGTCGAGCTGGCCCCCGGCCAGGCGGGAGGCCACGATCTTTTCCGCCATCGAGCGGATGCTGGTGGGCGTCGGCTCGTTCAGCGACCGGGAGGCCGATTCTACGGCGTCCGCCAGCATAACTATCGCCGAGACCTTGCCGTGCGGTTTGGGCCCCGGGTAGCGGAAATCGTCCTCGGCGAGAACCTTGTGCTCGTCCAACTTTATGGCTTCCTGGTAAAAGAAGGATATGAGGTTCGTGCCGTGATGCTCGTGGATGGCGTCTATGATGGCCGGGGGGAGGCCGGCCTCCTCGGCCATCTTCGCTCCCTGCTTCGTGTGAGACGCCACGACGAGGCTGCTCATCTGGGGCGAGAGGTGTTCGTGCTTCAAGCCCTCGGAGCCGGTGTTCTCGGCAAAGTACGCCGGCGCGCGCAGCTTGCCGATGTCGTGGTAATAGGCGGCGACGCGAGCCAACAGCGGGTTCGCGCCCGCCTCGCCGGCGGCGACCTCCGCCAGGCTCCCGACGACGATGCTGTGGTGGTACGTCCCCGGCGCCTCCAGCAACAGCTTCCGCAGGAGCGGCTGGTTGAGGTCGGCGAGCTCGAGCAACTTGAGGTCCGTTACGACGTCGAACGTCATCTCGAACAGCGGCAAGAGGACGGCGAGGATGGCGACGCTCGCGGCCGCCAAAACCGTACCCCACCAGATTTCCTCGGCGACGTCTCGCCACGGCGACATATCGACGAGGCCGATGCCTATGGCCGCGGCGGCGGTCACCAGCACTATCCCCACGAATACGCGGTAGAAGTCCGACCGGCGGCGGATGCGGGCCACGAGGAATACGGCCACGGCCGCGGCCGCCAACGCCATGAAAGCGGGCCGGAGCGCCACCCCCGCCATAACGCCCGACAAGGTCGCCAGCGTAATAGCGACCGCGAACCCGAAGCCCGCGTCCACCAGCAGCGTAATGAGCATCGCGCCCAGGCACGCCGCGAATATATAAACCGACAACGGCGAGTAGTTTATCAACAACAACGCCAGCGAGCGCGAAACGAAACACGAAACGACCAGGACCACCGCCAGCATCCACCAGTACCGCGGCTCGCGGGCCAACGCCGGCCGGTAACGGAGGAAAAATATCCCCAGTACCGTGAGGACTATCGCCACCATCAACGACCGACCGCCCAAAGATACGGCCAGGTTCTTGACGGTCCTCCCGGAGTAGAGCGCGGCCACCGCCCGGATCTGGGCCCGCGTCACTACCTTGTTGCGCTCGACGATCTTCTCGTTCTCCTCCACCCACCTCTCGACCGTGTTCACGGCCTCGCGCGCCTCGCGACGCCGTCTTTCGGTCTCCCCCTCGTCGTGCAAGAGGTTGGGCCGGACTTTCAGCGCGGCGACCTCCGCCACCGCCGCGGCCTCTTTTTCCGACAGGGACGCATCCTTGGCCGCGAGCGCGCGCGCCCGGCCGCCGGCGGTCGTCGGGCTGAGGAACTCGTCGGCGCTCGCGACCTCCTCCCCCTCGCCGTCTCCGCGCGCCAGCGTAAGGGTTTTGCCCAAACCCCTCCGCTCGATCTCCCGCGCATCCAGGATCCCGTCGACGAACAAGGCGGCCAGCACTTCCGACGAGCGGTTGCGAATCAAGTCCAGCGTTTCCGGCTCGGCCTCCAACAGGAATACCAGCGTATCGGGGCTGAGGGCGATACTCAGCTCGTCGACGAACGCTTCCCGTTCGCGGCCCGTTTTCGCGGCGTAAGTGTCGGCCAGCTGGCGGATTATGACGAAAAACTCGCCGAGCTCGTCCTCGGCGATGCCGGCGATGTCGGGGTTTTCGCGGAAAACGGGGAGGACCCGGGCCGCGACCTCGTCCCGCTCGCGCCGCAGCGTCACGCGGTCTTTTTCGACGGCGAACTTGTAGGGGGCCGTGACGCCGGCCTTGGCTATCTCCCCCTCCGTGAGCCGGGGGCGGCGGAAAAATTGCCCCGGCGTAACGAGGGCGGAGAGCACGGCGAAGGTGCCGAGCGATATGGCGACCCGCTTGACGTTGAGCCGGCGCCAGGGTTTCTCGACCCTTTTGGGACCTACGCCGCGGGGCCGCGGCGAAAAACGCCGTCGCACCCGCACGCGCAGTCTCTTCCAGAAAGACACGGCTTAATCCTCGCCCCGGGCCGGGCCGCCGGGCCGCCGCTTCCCGGCCCGCGCCGCGGACGCCCGCCGGTCCACCCGGTGCTCGGCCTCGTACCCGTCGTAGGCGTCGACGACGCGTTGGATTATCGGATGACGCACTACGTCGCGCCGCGTCAGGTAAACGAAATCCACGCCGTCCAGCCCCTTGAAGATATCCTGGATCTCGACCAACCCCGAACGCACGTTCTCCTCGAGGTCAATTTGCGTTATGTCTCCCGTCACGACCGCCTTCGAGCCGAACCCCAGGCGGGTGAGGAACATCTTCATCTGCTCGTACGTCGTGTTCTGGGCCTCGTCCAGAATCACGAAGGACTCGTTCAGCGTTCGGCCCCTCATATAGGCCAACGGCGCGACCTCGACGATGCCGCGCTCGATGAGCCGCATGGCCCGGTCGAAGTCCATCATGTCGTGGAACGCGTCGTAGAGAGGCCTCAGATACGGCCCGACCTTCTCGGTGAAATCCCCCGGCAAGAAACCCAGCTTCTCGCCGGCCTCCACCGCCGGCCGAACCAGGACCAACCGCCGCACCTCTTCCCGCATCAACATGTCTATGGCCATGGCCATGGCGAGATAGGTCTTGCCGGTGCCGGCGGGGCCGATGGCGAAAATTATCGTATGGTCCCTTATGCTATGGGCGTAAACGCGCTGGCCCGGCGTGCGGGGCCTTATGAACCGCCGCCGCGACGGCAC
>DATKXQ010000144.1:0-4028 GCA_035528975.1 bacterium | reverse complement strand
GTCTCGCGGCTGCAGTACCCGCCCAACGTGTGCGTCATCAAGGTGCCGTGCTCGGCTCGAGTGAAGCCGCTATACCTGATACGCGCCTTGCTGGAAGGGTGGGACGGCGTGCTGGTATCCGGCTGCCACCCGGGCGACTGTCACTACATCGCCGGCAACTACGCCGCGCGGCGCCGCTTCATACTGCTCAAGGATTTCGTGGAGTACTTCGGCATAGAGCCCGGGCGGCTCAACTTCTCCTGGGTCTCGGCCAGCGAGGGCGGCAAGTACGCGGAGGTAATCAAGACCGTCGTGGAGCGGGTCCGGGAGCTCGGGCCGGCGCGGCGGATGGTTAAAAACTACTAAATAGTATTTTATCCTAAAACAACGGAGGCGCTTCAAATGGAAGAAGAAGAAGAAGGAGGAGGAGGAGGAGGAGGCTTTACGGGAGAGGAAGCGGTCTTTCTAGTCCCCCCCGGTAAAGCGCGTGACGCATTCGCTAAGATACGAAGAGAGCTAACCGAGGAAGAGTTAAGTCAATCAGGCGTACATAAATTAATATTGAAAGAAATAGAAAGGTTAGAACGTTCCGAAGGGGAAACTAATATATTCCGAGAACAATTCTATGAAGCAGATAAAACGAGCGCCGTTTTAAAGGAGAAACTCAAGGGGGTTAAGAAATTCGACATTATATACAGTTTAAGCATAGCGGTAGGTGCTACTATGTTAGGTTTAACTCCCGGCCTATGGGGTAAAGAACCGTACGGTTATATAGTTTTAGGTATCGGTATACTTCTTATCCTAATATCAGTAGTTACGAAAGCCCCGTGGCGGCGGGATGGTAATGAATATTGAGATAAAAGCCATAAGGGATAGCGGTACCAAAGATAAAGAAAGAATAGTCCTTAGGGTTTTAAAGGACGAAGATATAGGATTTTACGTAATTTTCGACACAACTTTTACTGAAGAAGGCAATATATCGAATAAAGTAAGGCATTCATTTTGGTTCCCTGATAAGAAAGTACGAGCTGGCGATCTAGTAGTACTATATACAAAAAGGGGCCAAGCGAAAGAAAGGGAAAAGCCCCGGGGTATTACAACGCATTTTTTCTATTGGGGATTAGACAAGACTATATGGAACGAGGAAGGCGATTGTGGCGTTTTATTAAAAGTAAGTAATTGGGACGTTAAAGGTGCGTATTAACGCAAATTCCGAAGGTTTTAAATCAATAGGATGAGCGACACCGACCAAAAACCCGAAGGCCTTGAAGCGATACGTAAATTCGCCGAAGAAACAACCGGTTGGAAGGTTGAGGAGTCTCTTATTAAGTCTATTTTAATCGAAGATAAAAGCGGTCGGGGATTTGGAAGGGTGAAAATAGAAGTAGGCGAACCTCTTCATCCCGGAATGTCTGACTTCCCTGGAGAGAAGGTAATGGCCATTTTTAAGTCAAACGCCTACTTAGTTATTACCCCTAACCGTGGAGGGATAAGAGGAATGCCATATTTATACGGTTTAGACGAAATCGTGTCGTTGGAAAAATATGGCGAATAATAAAATACTCGGGCCGGCGAAGCGGATGGTGAAGGAATACGCGCAATCAAGCGAAGTCTGAACGCTCGTAAACGTTAAGGAGGGTCGTTGCGATGGATAACGGCAAATTAATAGCGTTCTGCGGAATCCTGTGCTCCGAGTGCCCGGCTTTCAAGGCGACGCAGGCGGGCGACGAGGAAGCGCTCGCGAAGCAAGCCGAAGAATGGTCCTCCGAGGACTCCCCCCTCGAGGCGGACGACCTGTTGTGCGACGGCTGCATTTACACCGACAAGAGGGTAACGAAGTTCTGCCTCGATTGCGACGTCCGGCAATGCGCCCTCACGAAGGGCGTCGAAAATTGCGCCCACTGCGACGACTTCCCGTGCGAGAAGCTCGAGAGGCCGTGGTCGATGTCCGTCGACGCCAAGACGACGCTCGAGGAAATACGAAAGATGCTCAAGGGGTCGTGACGGCCTCCGAAAAGATAATCGCGTTCTGCGGCATAGATTGCGCCGCGTGCCCGGCCTACGTCGGGACGCGAGAGGGCGACGTAGCGCTGCTCGCCAAAACGGCCCGGGAGTGGTCGAGCGACGACGAGCCGCTTACGGCGGAAGACCTCGTCTGCTACAGTTGCGTTCAAACCGAAAAGCGCCTCTTCACCTGGTGCGCGCTATGCCGGATGAAGGGCTGCTGCCGCGAGAAGGACATCCCCAACTGCGCCTACTGCGACGAGTACGCGTGCGACGACCTCAAGAAGCTCTGGGATATGGTCCAGTCGCAGGACCCGCGGAAGACGCTGGACGACGTACGGCGAGAGGTTAAGCGGCTCTAAGCGGCGCCATTATAATGGTGGAAAAAGAAATCCGAACGAAAGCGCGGGAGCTGCTCGCGTCGGGCGAGGCCGAGGTCGTAATCGGCTTCGCCGCGGGGACGCTCCCCCTCACGGCCCGGCCGGCGCAGGTCCGGGACGCGGCCGACGCCGACGAGTTGGTTTGGAACCGCTACTGCGGCGCGGGCCTGGCGCGCTATGTCCTGGAATATTTCCGCGACCGGCGCAAGCGGCGCGACTTCGACGCCGCCAAGACGGCGAAGGTGGCCGTCGTCGCGAAGCCGTGCGACGCCCGGGCGCTCGTGACCTATATCCAGGAGAATCAATTCGGCCGGGACGACGTTTACGTAATCGGCGTCAACTGCGCGCCGATGGTCGACCGGAATAAGGTCATCGCGGCCGTCGGCGCGTACCGGGTCGAAGCCGCCGACGTCGACGGCGACGAGGTCGTCGTGAGGACGACGGACTACGACGAGGAACGGCTGCCGCTGGGCGACTACGTCGACGCGTGCTGCCGCCTGTGCTCCCGGCTCGAGCCGCCGCTGACCGACGTTACCTACGGCGAGGCGGCGCCGCCGCTCGAGGGGGACCCGTACGCGCGCGTCCGCGAGCACGAGGCGCGTTCGAGCGAGGAGCGCTGGGCGTGGATAGCGGAGGAGCTGGGCCGCTGCATCCGCTGCTACGCCTGCCGCCAGGTCTGCCCGGCGTGCTACTGCGAGGAATGCTTCGCCGAGCAGCGCAACCCGGCGTGGATAGGCCCCGCGACGGCGCCCGAGGACCTGGTCGCGTTCCACCTGGTGCGCGTCTTCCACACCGCGGGCCGCTGCGTCGAGTGCGGCGCGTGCGAGCGCGCCTGCCCGATGAACATACCGCTCCGCGTGTTGTCCGAGAAACTGGTCAAGGACGTCGAAGAGAAGTTCGGCTACGTCGCCGGCCGGGACGCGGAAGTCTCGCCGCCGCTCGCGACGTATCAACCCGACGACTCCATCGAGGGTTTCATGTAAATGGCCGCCGTTAAGGTGAAAAGAAGCGAATTGCCCAGGTTCCTGGAAGCCGCGAAGGCCGCCGGCTACGACGTCTTCGCGCCGGCCCGCGCCGCGGAAGGGTGGGCCTTCGCGCCGTACGAGGGCGGCGACGTCGACCTCGACGGCTACCTGTTGACGACGGCCAGCGCCAAGGGCTTCGCGCTACCGCAGCTCGAGGCGCTGCTGAGCTACGACAACGACGACGGCCGCGCCGCGCCGGCGCCCGAGGGCAAGCGGCTCGTCTTCGGCGTGCGGCCGTGCGACGCCCGGGCGCTGACGCTGGTCGATAAGGTATACCGCGACCGCGGCTTCCGCGACCCGCACTACCTCGCCCGGCGCGAGAACACGGCGTTCGTCGTCCTGGCGTGCCATCAGCCCGCGCCCACGTGCTTCTGCACCTCCGTAGGCGGCGGCCCGGCCGACGCGACGGGCGCCGACGTCGTGGCCTACGAGGCCGCGAGCGCGCTGGTAATGGAACCGGCGTCGCCGCGGGGCGAAGAGTTCCTGAAAACGCTGCCCCGGGCCGAGGTCGGGGCCAAAGACCTCGCCGCGGCCAGGAAGTTATACCGCGACGTCGCCGCGGAGATGCAGCCGCTGTGGGACCTGGCGGCCGTCCGCCCCCGGCTCTACGAGAACTTCGACGCCGACGCGTGGGAAGAGG
>DATKXQ010000143.1:0-4524 GCA_035528975.1 bacterium | reverse complement strand
TCCGGCATTCTACCTCCGACTTCGCCCGAAGTTCTCGGGGACGCGTTCCTACTTGCCCGGCCGCGTCATTCGGCTTGCGGAAAGGCGGAGAGCACGGCGTCCACTTCCTCCGGCGTGCAACCCCACAACTTCTGCAGCGTCTCCTCGTAACCTTCGCCGCCGGTGACCTCGCGCACGTAATCCACTACGGCCATCATGTTCTCCGCTCCCGAGACGTACCGCGCCTCGCGCTCGCCGGCCACGAGGACGACGCCGCCCTCCAATCCCTGGTCTATCCTTTTGCGCAGTTCCCAGATGTCGGCGCCCGGCAACCCGGCGCCGTAGGCGCGGATGAGGATCGCCCGCTCCCAATCGCCGGCGGGTTCCGACATGGCGAGGTGCACCTTCTCGATTAACTCCGGGTTCCTGATAAACATAAGCTCCAAACCCACCTCGTACGACGAGGCGCGCTCGGTGACGAGGCCCGGCTTGAAGAACTCCTCGTCTTCGCTGATGAGCACGGACCAGAATTCGACGGCGCCCCGCGCCCCCGTTATCCGCGACCACAGCGCCTCGTTCTCCCCCTCTATCGCCGCGGCGCGGGTGTCTATCCTCTTAACCTCTTCGAGGATCTCCTTCGTCTCGCGCTCGATCCTCTCGGACTCCTTCTTACCATCGAAGTAATCCTTCACGAGCAGCGCGGCCAAGGTCGTGGCGCCGGCGGTGGCGGCGGCGACGACGACCGTCGTCACGTCGGCCTCCGCGCGCGCGGGCGTCGCCGCCCAGGGGCCGGCCAACGTCCCGGCGCACACAACGGCCGCAAATTTAAAACGCCGTACCATCGCGTCTCCCGCTACGCCGGCTTAGGGCGGCAGTTCGAAAACGGTTTTCGGGAATCGCTCCCGAAGACAAGGTAAAAAAGCCCGCCGGCGGCGGGCCTTATGGGCCTAACAGGAGTCGAACCTGTGACCTCGCGCTTATCAGGCGCGCGCTCTAACCGCAGCTGAGCTATAGGCCCTTCCCTTCATTTATACCACACGGCCAGAACGGAATCAAGCAAAAACGCCGCCCCGCGACGTCGCCGCAAAAAAAGCCGAGGCGCGAGCCTCGGCGTACGTAGCGGTAATAAAACGGTTCGTTTTTACTTCCTCTTCGCCCTCCGGGCTCCAGTCTTTTTCCTCGGCGCGGCTTTTTTCTTCACGACCGTTTTCTTCGGTTTCGGTTTCGGTTTGGCCTTCGGCTTCTCTTTGGCCGCGCACTCCACGCACATCTTGCCCTTGGGCTTCGAGCCTCGAACGGTCCATTCTTTGTTCGTCTTAACGTTCCCCGGAACCTTCGAGCACCTCGGTACCGTGTGGTACGTCTTGCTTCCCTTGCGTTGATAGACCGCCATTATTATACCTCCCGTACGGGTTTGACTTTCGTTGAGCCTCCGGTAACGTCTTAAGCTCCGCGCAAAATTAACCTAACGCCCTAACAAAGTCAAGAAAAAAGTGCCGTCCTTCGCGGTCGAACTTTTTCGGCCCCGCTTTTTTTGAATATCGACCCGCGACCCCCGCAATACGGTAGAATCGTTATTACATAATATCGTATCACGCACCATTATTACGTAAAAATAGAACACCCGCGTTCGCACGCTCGACCCGGGCGGCGCGCCCGAAACGACGCTTCCCCGCGAAACGGGAACACCCGCGCCGCGTGCTCCACCGCTCAAGCATCCGCATTTGCGTTTACCGCCGGCGGTTCGAAATCCTGCATGAGTATGGCCCGGCCCCCCCACACCACGTAGTCGTCTTCCAGCCGAAAGCCGCCCCGCTCGTCGTAGAACCCGGGTTCGAACGTGAACACCATCCCGTCTTCGAACGGCCGCTCGAGCCAGGGCAAGGACCGCGCCACGATGTAAGGGTGGGGGTCGTGGGTTTCGGCGCCGAGGCCGTGGCCGTAGCCGTGGCGCTCGCGGTCGGCCAACCCCGCGTCCTCGACCGCGCCGGCGATCGCCGTGCCCAAGTCGAACGGCGTCATGCTTCCCAAATCCGCATCCCGGAGGATACCGGCGAGTTCGACGCTGATGTCGTAATAGTCGTCGTCCTCCGGGCGGCCGCCGGCGACGTACGTCCGCGTTACGTCCGACCTATAACCGCAAATGCTAATACCGTAATCGACTATGACGCGGTCCCCGGCCTCGATTATCCGGTCCGTACGCCGCCGGGGGTGGGGGTTCCGCGAACGCGGGCCCGACGCCACTATGGGGGGAAAGGCCGCTTCGCCCCCCGCGTCTACCGCCCGGTGCAATAAAAACTCCAGCACCTCCTCTTCGGCGACGCCGGGGCCTATCATGTTTTCGACGGCCGCGAAGGCCGCGAACGTCGCATCGGACGCTCTTTTAAGCAGGTTGAGTTCCGTCGGCGACTTGACGGCCCGGAACGGCACCAGGACGACGTCACCCCGACGGACTTTGACGATCGACGAGACCATCTCGTAAAACGCCGGCGGCAGCCGGTCGAGGCCGAAGAAATCGGCCGACGCCTCCACCGCGACTTCGTCGTATCCTCTCAATTTTCCGGCGAGCGTCGCCCGCAATTCGGTCGCCGTCGCGTACGGCAGCGTTTCTACCTCGTCGGCCAGGTCCGCCAGCTGATCCGTTTCTATCCGTTGGACTATAGCCGTCGTTCCGCCGCCCGGCTCGCACAAAACGAACGTCGGCCTCGTGAATTCTTCGGCCAACGTGAGCGCGCGGATGTTCGGACTATCCCACTTGCCCCAGAATAATAGGAGGGGAACGTCGAGTAAACCTTCGAGTTGGGCTCGCTTCTCGCGGAACAGAGCGCGACGGAAGGAGGCGACTTCGGCGAGGTCCATAATCCGTACCTCCGTTACGGCCCGGCGCCGATTATCACTTTGGCCGAGCGGCGTTTGTATTGATAGTAATCGACGTAGTCCTCCTGGTTATTGACGTAAGTCTCGCGCGAGGTATACAAGTGCGCGCTATCCTCGTCGGGGTCCCACAGGTACGAATTCCTCTTAAGGAATAACCTCGTCGCCTGGTTCGCGAGGTAACATACCGCGGGGTCGGCAGGGGTGTCCGGGAAGCCGGAGAAAATAACCAGCGATTGATAAGGTCCTATTAATAACGTCTTACGCCGGGGCAGCGTAATAGTAAAGCTATCGCCTCGCCCATTTATGACGAGGTAGCCGTTTGCGTCGACCGGTCGACCGCCGGCGTTGAAGAGCTCGATCCACTCCGCGTTGAAACGCGGCGCGTTCAACCGCAACCGTTCAGCGGCGATGACGTCGGGATGGATGCTGGCGATTTTTATCATGCTCGTTGCCTCTACGAAACCCGACCCGAAATATTAAAGAACTTTCGCGCCGGTGTCAACCCCGCACGTCGAACCCGATAAATCGGCGGCCAAATCCCGCAAAACGGGAAGCGGCCACCGACACATGCCGGCGACGAACTCCTCGGCCTCCCGCCTCCGACGCTCGCAACGCTTAAAAAGCGGCGAGTCGTCGAGGCGCCTGCGCGCCGTACCCCCGATGCGGAGTCCGTCTTCGGAAAGCGCGGTTACCGTCCCCCGCTCCTCGTCCACCAGCCCCAACTCCGCGAAGATTGCCGTGGCGCGTCGCGTACCCGCGTCGTCGGCCTGGGCCGAGGGGCCGCCGTCGCGCAACGCGCGATATGCCGCGGCCAGTTTTTCGCGGCTCGGGTAATAACCGGCCAGATATTCCCGCGCTTCCAACGCGCAACCGCCGCCGAAAGCGAAGACGACTTCGTCGGCCGCGGCGAAGAACGTCGCCAACCGGTAAGGGCCGAAAGGCGGCGCCGCCAACCACAGCCGTCGCCGGCGCCGACCCGCCTTCGCGTAATCGACGTACGCGACGAACTCGCACTCCCCCGCCAACTCCCGATGCGCGGGAAGGCCGTACACGGCATCCGCCCGCGGGTCCGGCGCCATGCCCGCGTCCCGCCAATCCCGGCCTCGCATGTCTACGACCTCGGCCCGGGCCGCGTCGTCGCCCGGGGCGAGCGGCGTAATGTACGATAACCTCAGCTCGAGCCGTTCGCGGTCGCGCCACCGGTCGACGGTGGGCGTGTGGACCAGGCCATACGCCCCCGGCTCGAGCGCTGCGCCGTCTTCGGCCAGGTTGAACCCGATAGCGCGCACTTTCCCGTGCGGCGCCGCGGCCTCGATTTCCAAATGAGCGTTTTTAAAAACCCGCTGGGCCTCCTCCGCGACGAACGCCCGGGTGAAGAAGGTGGGGGGCGGGTTCCCCTCCCCCACGGGCTCGAGCAGGGCGAGGTCCTCCGCGAGAGCGACGGTAGCGCCCCGCAGCGGCAGAAGGCCGTCGACGCGGATAGACGGCCGGAGCGCTTCGGCGTCGAGACGCCGGGACGCCAAGACCTCGAACGCCTCCGCGAAGTCGGGCACCGCGTCCGCCTCGATCTCGAAGCCGGCCGCGGCGCGGTGGCCGCCGAACCGCCCGAGATGACCCTTCAGCTCGCGCAAGGCCTCGTAGATATCGAACGACGGAATGCTCCGGCAC
>DATKXQ010000142.1:0-5307 GCA_035528975.1 bacterium | reverse complement strand
GCACAGCTGTGCGCCCTTTATATTAGGGGGGCGGTTCGCAGGTAACGTACGGTTTCAGTTTTTCGACGGTCTTGGGGCCGATTCCCTTGACGGCCGCGAGGTCCTCCGGCCTCTCGAACGGGCCGTGTTCCTCGCGGTAGGCGACGATGCGGGCCGCATAACGTTCGCCGACGCCCGGCAGCTTGCACAGCTCCGCGGCGTCGGCTAAGTTGACGTTGATTTTCTTCGGCGCGGCCGCCTCGGCTAACGCCGCGGCATCTACCGGCCTTTTCGGTTTCGTGAGGTCGAACTCGACGGCGACGGCCTTGGCCTCGGCCGGCGCCCTCTCGCCCCGCAACGCCTTCACCGCGGCGCCGACGGCCAGCGCCGCGACGAGGAAGATCAGGACGAGCCGTTCTTGTTTGGTTAGATGAAACAAGGCGACGGTGCCGTCCGATTACGTTGAGGGTTACTCCCTAAAAGCCCAGGTCGACGAAGCCCAGCTTCGCCGCGAGCCACCCCAGCTTGTTGAAAAATATGATGTGGCCGAACTCGATTAAGAGGATTCCGCCGACGACCTCGATGGTTCGGAAGTGCCGTTTTACTTTCTGGAACGCGGAGAGGAACGTGTTCACGGCCACCGCGGCGAGGAGGAACGGAATAGCGAGGCCGAGCGAGTAGACCAACAGCAGGAAGAACCCCTGCCCCACGGTGTTCTGGTTGGAGGCGAGGAACAGCAGGCCGGCGAGGAAGGGGCCGATGCACGGCGTCCACCCGAACGCGAAGGCGATGCCGACGACGAAGGTCCCGATTATGCCCCAGCGGCCTTTCTTGCCCTCGAAGCGCCTTTCCATCAAGAGGAACTTTATCCGGAACGCGCCCACCATATGGAGGCCGAAGATGATGAGGACGATGCCGGCGATCTGGTTGAACAGCATCTTGTGGGTCTGGAGGAAGGAGCCGAGCTTGGTGGCCGTGACGCCCATGGCCAGGAATACGACGGTGAAGCCGAGGCAGAATACGGCCGACTGCAAGAGCGTTGTGGTTATTATCTGGCCGCGGTGCTTCTTGCCCGTCAGCTCCTCGAAGGTATGACCCGAGATGTAGGAGAGGTAGGCCGGCACGAGGGGCAGTACGCACGGCGAGATGAAACTTAAAATACCGAAAAGGAGCGCCAGGCCGGCGCTTCCCAGAGAGAGAGATCCGTCCACGGTTCCTCCTGCGTTAATCGTTGAAGGCGGTCATCGCCCGGGCCGCGCCTTCGGCGAGCCACATCTCGGCCGCGTCCGCCGCCCGCTCGAGCGCCGCGTCGATCTTCTCTTGCTCGGCGGCCCCCACGGGGGAGAGGACGTACGCCGCGGCGTCTTCGCCCGGCGGAGGCCCGCCCACGCCCACGCGCAGGCGGGCGAAGTCCGGCGTGCCTATTTCGTCTATTATCGACCGGAGGCCTTTGTGCCCTCCGGCGGAGCCTTTCTCGCGCAGCCGGATGTTGCCGGCGGGCAGGTCGATGTCGTCGCACATCACGAGGATGCGACCTGCGTCGAGGCGGAGGTCTTCGACGGCCGCCGCCACCGCGTAGCCCGAGAGGTTCATATAGGTGCGAGGTTTGAACAGCCAGACGGGCCGGCCCCGTATGCGGCCCCGGCCGCACGCCGCCTGATAGCGCCGGCGCCACAGGCGGATGCCGCCGCGGCGGGCGAGGACGTCCAGGGCCAGGGCGCCGGCGTTGTGCCGGGTACCGGCGAACCGGCGCCCCGGATTTCCAAGGCCGAATATGGCATAGCTGGTATCGGTTCCGGCCACGACGTCGGGCCCCCGGCGCCCGCGGGGGTTCTAAGCCGAGCCCTCTTCGGAGGGAGGGGTTTTCTCTTCGCGTTCCCCCTCCGGGGCCTCTTCGCCTTCGGCCGCTTCGGCCGCCGCCGCTTCGGCCGCCAGGGCCGCCTCTTCTTCGGCCAGGACGTCGGCCCGGACCATGCGCGGCGCCTTCACGACGACGAGCGCGGTTTCGAGCGAGTCCAGGAAGGTGACGCCCGGCGGCGGCGTCAGGTCGCTGAGGTGCATCGATTCGCCCAAAGTCAGCGCCGAGATGTCGAACGGCACGTTTTCCGGGATGTCGCGCGGCAGGCATTCCACCCGGACCTCGCGGGTGAGGTGTTCGACGATGCCGCCCTCTTTCTCGCCTTCGGAGCGGCCGGTCGCGGTAACCGGGACGGTAACCTGAATCGGCTCGCCCTCCGTTATGCGGTAGAAATCGACGTGCTGTATCTCGTCGCCGAGGGCGTCGTACTGTATTTCCTTGATGATAGCGAGGGTGGCTTCGCTTTGGCCTTCCACCTTGACGTCGATGATGGCCTGCGCCCCCCCCGCGCGCAGCGCCGTGCGGAATTCCTTTTCGTCGACGGCGACGGCGACGTTCGGTTGGCCGGCGCCGTATATGATGGCCGGTACAAAGCCCTGGCGCCGCACGGCCCGGCCGCGGCCTTTCAACTCGCCCTCGCGCGGCTTTACTTTCATGTCCAATCGTTTCATTTCTTCTCTCTCTGTAATGCTTTCGGGGCCGGCCTTTACCCGAGCCGGGGCTCGAGGGCCCGGCCGCCCAAAAGGTGCAGGTGGAGATGAGGAACGGTTTGAGTCGCGTCGGGACCGGTGTTTATGACGAGGCGGTACCCGGAGTCGGCGACGCCGAGGTCCCGGGCCAACTTCCGGGCCGCGCGGACCATATGGCCGAGCAATTCCCGGTCCTCGGGCCCGGCCTCCTCGACGCTCGCGACGTGTTTTTTGGGCACGACCAGCGCGTGCACCGGCGCCATAGGCGAGACGTCCGCGAAAGCCACTACGGCGTCGTCTTCGTAGAGCAGCTTCGCGTCGACGTCGCCCGCGACGATCTTGCAAAATATACAATCGTCCATAGCGCTACCCTCCGCCCCGGCCGGTGGGGCCGAGGTCTCCCGAGGCGTGGAATATCAACGCGCAGGCCACCGCCCCCGCGAAATCGGCCCGCAGGCGCCGGGGCCCCAGCTCGAGAATCTTAAACCCCGCGTCGAGCGCGCGTTCTTCCTCGGCGCGGTCGAAGCCGCCCTCCGGCCCCACGGCGACCACGAACCGGCTGGGGCGCGGCTTGCGCCGTCCCAACACTTCGGCCAGCGGCTCGGCCGCCGGGTCCGCCTTGCATATGAACGCGACGTCGGCGTCCCGGCCGTGCGCCAGTACGTCGCCAAAGGACACGGGCCCCGCGACCTTCGGCAAGACGGCGCGGAGCGACTGCTTCACCGCGGCCGCGGCGACCCCCCGGAGGTGTTCCAGTTCCCGGGGCGGCACCTCCCGGCGTTGGGACCGGCCGCACTCGAACAGCGCGAACTCGCTCACCCCCAGCTCGGTCCCCTGGCTCACCACGGCGCCGAGCTCGGCCGGCCGGAGGAGCGCTTGCGCCAGTACCACCCGCGCCAGCGGTTCGCGGCTGCGCCGCGTCGTGCGCATGACCTTGCCGAGCAGGCCGTCGCCGGAGCGGACCTCCACGACGGCCTCGTACTCTACGCCGCGGCCGTCGATGGCGACGAAGGGGTCGCCGCGGCCGAGCCGGATGACGTTCCTGGCGTGGTGGCCCTCGGCGCCGCGTAGCCGGACGATGCCGTCGCGCACGTCGTCGGGGTCGATTATAAAGCGAGGCGGCGGCTCCGCGCTCGGGCGCTCCGGCCTCCCGGACGAGCCGCCGGCCGAATTTTCCGTGGGGGAATTTACCATAAAATCAATTTTTACGCAACTATTCCGATTTCGCCTCGTCGGCCGGTTCGCCGGCCAACAGTTCCCGCAGCTCGTACAGCGCCTCCAGCGCCGCCCGGGGCGCCATGCGGTCCGGGTCGAGGGTGGCGACGTATTCCTCGAGCACGGGCTGCTTGGGGGAGAAGAGCCGCTGCTGCGCCTCCGCGTCGGACGGCGCTTGCGGCCCGCGGCCTAGCTCGAGGTCCTCGAGTATTTGGCGCGCCCGGGCCAGGATCTTCGGCGGCAACCCGGCCAGCCGGGCGACCTGGATGCCGTACGAGCGGCTGGTTACGCCGCGCGTCACGCGCCGCAGGAAGTGGACTTTGCCGCCGGATTCGCGGACGGTGACCGTGTAGTTGACGACGCCGCGGCCCCCCTCCGCCAGCGCCGCGAGTTCGTGGTAGTGGGTGGCGAACAGCGTGCGCGCGTGCACGTTTTCGGCGAGGTATTCCGCCACGGCCCAGGCGAGGCTCAGGCCGTCGTAGGTCGACGTCCCGCGGCCCACCTCGTCCAAAAGGATGAGGCTCCGGGGGGTGGCGTTGTTGACGATGTCGGCGGTCTCCGTCATTTCGACCAGGAAGGTGGAGCGGCCGCGCGAGAGGTCGTCGGCGGCGCCGATGCGCGTGAAGATGCGGTCGACGAGGCCCACGGTCGCGCGGCGCGCCGGAACGAACGAGCCGGCCTGGGCCAGGAGGGCGATAAGCGCCGCCTGGCGCAGGTACGTCGATTTGCCCGCCATGTTCGGGCCGGTGAGGACGACGAAGCGCTCGTTTCCGTCGAGGCGCAGGTCGTTGGGCACGAAGGGTTCGTCCACGTAGAACCGCTCGACCACGGCGTGCCGGCCGTCCTCGACGTCGAGTATCGGCTCCTCGGTTATCTCGGGCCGCGCGAAATCGTTCTCCAGGGCCGCCTGCGCGGACGACGCCGCGACGTCCATTTCGGCTATGGCGCCGGCGATGCGGTTGAGCCGGCCCACGTGCCGCGCCAGCTCGGCGCGGAGCTCGACGAAGATCTCGCGCTCGAGGGCGGCGATGCGCTCGTCCGCCGAGAGCGCCGTTTCCTCGTATTCCTTGAGCGCCGGCGTTACGAACCTCTCGGCGTTCACGAGGGTCTGTTTGCGGATGTAGTCGGCGGGGACTTTGTCGAAATTCGGTTTGGTAACCTCGACGTAGTAGCCGAAGACCTTGTTGTAGCCCACCTTGAGCGACGAGATCCCGGTTCGTGCGCGCTCGGTGCGCTCGAGGCCGGCGATGTATTCCTTGGCCTGGGCCGAACGGTCGCGGAGGTCGTCGAGGTCGGGGCGGAACCCCCGCCGTATGATGCCGCCCTCCGCCAGCGTGGCCGGCGGCTCGTCGGCCAGCGCGTCGTCTATCGTTTTGACGAGGTCGGCTACGTCCACGAGGTCGGCCGCGGCGTCTTTCAGGAGGCCGACGGCGACGGCCGCGAGGGCTTTCTTCAACTCCGGCACGAGGGCGAGGCTGCGCCCCAGCGCGCGGACGTCGCGGGGGGTCGCGGTCCCGAGCGCCAGGCGCCCCGTAAGCCGCTCGACGTCCGCGCACGGGCGAAGCA
>DATKXQ010000141.1:0-14590 GCA_035528975.1 bacterium | reverse complement strand
CCCCTGACCTTCTGCATGCCATGCAGACGCGCTTCCAACTGCGCCACACCCCCAGGGGGTAGATGATAACAAAACGGCCGACGAAGTCAAGGGCAAAGGCCGGCCCCTGTAGGGGCGGAACGCGTTCCGCCCGTACGCGTGCAACGCGTTGCGCCCCGGGTTCGCCGCCGTTGATTTATGGCCGGCCGCGTGTTATATTGCGACTCGAGCCGCGGTATGGCGAAAACTCGCAAAGACAGAAGTCCGTACGTGCGCGAGAACGTGCTGGCGCTCCGGCGGCGCCGGCGCTTCATCGGCGTCTATTTCGCGGTGGCGCTGGGCCTGGTCGCCGCGATGCTCATCCTTCACACGCTCTTCGTCATCACCCGCCTGCGTCACGAGTTCCGCGTTACCAGCCAGTCGTACGCGACCTTCCAGACCCTTCTGGCCTCCGACCTGCAAGACCCGGCGATGGAGGAGGTCATAATCATGCTGGCGCAGGACATCGGCCGCACGATGACTTTCCCCACCGTCGCCACCGACGCGGAAGGCACCCCCCAGGTGTGGTGGCCCGGCTACAACGACCGCCTCGGCCCGGACCCGGACGAGAACCTCGAGGTCGTCAAGGGGTTCGCCGCCGACCTCGACCGCGAGAGCGCGCCCATCCCCATCATGCGGTACGAGATCGACGCGGAGACGGGCCGACCCGCCGACCGCCTCCTCGGCGAGTTCCACTACGGCGAGCCGCGGACGGTCCGGCTGATGTACCTGGTGCCGGCGCTCGAGCTGGCCCTCATAGCGGCGTTCGCGTTCACCGGTACGCTGGCGTACCGGCGGCTCAAGAGGACGGAGCAGCAGGCGGTGTGGGCCGGGATGGCGCGCGAGACCGCGCATCAGCTCGGGACGCCCGTCACCTCCCTCATCGGCTGGCTCGAGCATTTGCGGGAGCGGGCGGCCGGCGACGAGTCGCTACGGGAGCCGCTGGAGGAGATGGCGGAGGACATCAAGCGGTTGGAGAAAGTGGCCGCCCGCTTCCAGGAAATAGGGGCGCCGGTGCGGCTGGCGGAGGGCGACGTCGTGCCGCTGGTGCGGCGAGCGCTGGCCTACGGTCGGCGCCGCGCCCCCGCCCGGGCGCGCATCGCGTTCGAGGCCGAGACGCCCCCCGAGCTCGTGGTGCCCCACAGCCCCGTGCTGGTAGAGTGGGTCGTGGAGAATTTCGTCAAGAACGCCGTCGACGCCACGAAGGATTTGGCGCCGGGGCAGGGCCGCATCGTCGTGGAGGCGCGGGAGGAAAAGGGTTGCGCCGCCATAAGCGTAACCGACAACGGCGTCGGCATCAGCGCCGCCGAGCTGCGGCTGATATTCACGCCCGGGTACAGCACCAAGGAGAAGGGGTGGGGGCTGGGGCTTTCCCTGGTGAAGCGCATCGTGGAGGAAGTCCACCACGGCCGCCTCGAAGTGCGGAGCGAGGCCGGCGAAGGTTCGACGTTCAAGGCCTTGATACCGAAAGGCCGGAAAACGCGAGGAGGACAATAGATGCCCGCGTACTTGTATTGCGATATTTTCCGTCGGTGGCGTTCGGTTTGCGCTCTGGCCGCGCTGGCGGCGATGCCGTTCGTCTCCTGCGGCGGCCAACCCGGCGGCGACGCGGAGTTCACGCTCATCGCGGAGAGCATGGGCGACGTGCCCATGCCCGAGGACGCCTTGAAAATAGACAACCTCGCGAAGGCGCACGACGGCTCGATGGCGACGCGGTGGACGACATGCACCAACATGAACCCCGGCTTTTTCGTCGAGATACGGTTCTCGCGGCCGCGGAAGGTCGCGGGCCTCCTTTTGAATTCGGAACCGTCGCCGTTCGACTTCCCCCGCAAGTTCACGGTAGAGGCGTCCGCGGACGGCAAGAATTGGGAGGAGGTCGCGCGGGGCGGCCCGGAGGCGACGCAGAAAGGGATAACCACCATAAATTTCAAAGAACCTCGCGAGGTCGAAAGCATCATAATAACGGTAAACAAGGCCGTGCGGTTTTGGTGGTCGATCTACGAGCTTCAGATCAAGTACGCGGAGTAAGCCGGAATAGAAGTGCGGCGCAATTGGTTTCATCGCGAAAGGGCCCGGGCCTTATGAAAAGTTTGAAGGATTACCTCCCCGACCGCGGCGACTTCCCGGCGGCCGATTTTTGGGAGGTCCGCCTGGAGGCGGAGGCGCAAACGTCGATTCGAGTCAAGAACGGCGCCGTCGAGGCCATCAACCGGCGCGACACCGACCGCGGCAACGTCCGCGTCCTCTACCGGGGAGGTTGGGGTTTTTCGTCTTTCAACGACCGCGGCGACGTGCGCCGGCACGTCGCGCGGGCGTTCGACTTCGCCCGGAGCGTAGGCGGCGGCGACGCGCGGGTGGGGGAACTCGGGCCGGGGGAGGCGAGCGTGGCCGCCCGGTTCGAGCGGCATCCCCGCGACGTGCCGCTGGCCGAGAAGCTCGACGCCGCCCGTTCGTACGACGAGCTCGTGCGGCGGCATCCGCGCGTGGACTCGGCCGAGGTGATGTACGAGGATACCGTCAGGAACTCGGTTTTCCTCAACGCCGAGGGGAGGTTGCTCGAGGCGGAACAGGTGTTCTCCCGCGGCATCGTGCGGGCGACCGGCAAGGCGAACGGCGTCCCGGAGTCGCACGCCGCGAGCTACCGTTATCGCGCCGGGTTCGAGGCCTTCCTCGAGCTCCGAGACGAGATACCCGAGATGCTGGAGGGGCTGGAGGAGCAGCTCGCGGCCGAGGACGCCCGCGGCGGCGCGTACGACGTCATCGCCAACCCCAAGTTGGCGGGGGTCTTCGCCCACGAGGCTTTCGGCCACACCAGCGAGGCCGATCACTTTTACCGCGACCCGCAAAAGGCCGAGGTCATGCGCCTGGGCCGGACGCTGGGCTCGCCGGCGATATCCATCGTCGACGACCCTACCCTCGACCCCAAGCAGGCCGGCTCTCTAGCCTACGACGACGAGGGCGTCGAGGGAAAGAGGACGGTCCTCCTGCGGGACGGCGTCCTGACCGGCCACCTCCACGACCGGATGACCGCGGCGATGCTCGGCGAGGAGCTCACCGGCAACGCCCGGGCCCTCACCGCCGCGTACCCGCCCATCGTCCGGATGACCAACACGCTCATCGAGCCCGGGGAAGCGACGCTCGAGGAGCTGCTCCGCGAGATGGGCACCGGCCTGCTCGTCCTCGACAGCCGCGGCGGCACCGGCGGCGAGAACTTCACTTTCTCGGCCCGCGTCGGTTACGTCGTCGAGAACGGCAAACTAACGAAGCCGGTCAAGAACTTCACTCTCAACGGGAACCTGTTCACGACGCTCAAGAACATCGCCGCGTGCTCGAACGAGCAGGAGTGGTTCAGCACCGCCGGCGGCTGCGGCCGGGGCGAGCAGTACCCGCTGGGCGTTAGTTTCGGCGGCCCCCACGTGTGGATCCGCGGCGCCCTCATAGGAGGCAGGTAGATAATGGGCGACAGGCAATTCGACATTTATCGGGTGACGGCGGACGCCGTGCCCGTGAACTTCGAGGCCGGTACGCTGACGGAGGTCCAGGGGAGGACGAACTCCTTCGCGACCTGCCGGGTCATAGAGGGCGGGAAGGCCGGCTATTGTACCAGCAACACCCTCGCCGACGAGGAACTGGTCGCGCGCGCGGCCGAGACCGCCGCCTACGGCCAGGAAATCGACGTCGACTTGCCCGGGCCCGCCGCGGTCGCCGCGGTCGACGTATTTTCGCCGGAGACGGCGGAGCTGGCCACGGCGGAATTGGTCGACTGGGGCCGGCGGATTATCGACGGCGTCAAGAAAGGTATCGGGAAAGACTTGCCGGTGAGCGTGAGGTTGGATAAGAACGTCGACCGTTGTTCGATCCGAAACTCGCGGGGCGCGTCCTACGACCACTCTTCCACCGGCTTGACGATAACGGCCGAGCTGACCGACGCGCGGGAGGGGGATATCCACGAAGTGTTCGACGTCGAGTATTCCCCGGAGCCGGGCGGCGTCCAGCCCGAGCGCATGGTCCGCTATCTGGTGGATTACTACGAGATGGGCCGGGAGGCCGCGAGCGTCGCCACCGCGGCGATGCCGGTGCTCCTCCACCCCTTCGCCGTTCCCCAGTTCTTGCTGCCGCTGCTGGCGGGCCTCGACGGCGAGAGCATAAAGGACGGTACGTCGCCGCTGAAAGATAGAATCGGCGAACGGATTTTCGACGAAGCCGTCACGGCCTGGGACGACCCCTTCTGGGCCGGTTCGCCCGGGAGCGCCCCCTTCGACGGCGAGGGCGTCGCGGCCCGCAAGAGGGCCCTGGTGGAGAGGGGCGTTTTGAAGTCCTTCAACCACACGCTGGAGACGGCCAAGGCCGTGGGCCGGGAACCGACGGGGGGCGCGGGCCGCCGCGAGGACGGAAGGCCGACCCCCGGCATATTCAACCTCGTGATGGAGGCGGGCGACGCGCCGCACGAGGAAATCCTGAGCTCGATCGATAAGGGCCTGTTCCTGAGGTATATGGCCGGGAGCGGCCAGGCCAACAACCTTGCCGGCGAGTTCTCGATGGGCGTTTACTCCGGGTTCCTTATAGAGCGCGGCCGGCTGACCAAACGCGTCAAGAACGTCATGGTGACGGGGAACGTTTACGACGTTTTCGGCCGGGTGGCGGCCGTCTCGTCGGACCGCGTCAACAGCTGGACCGACGACAACAAGTTCGCGTTGATGCCGTACGTGCTGTTGGACGGCGTGGCCATCGCGGGCGGGTAGCGGGGGCGCCCGGCGAAAGGCGCAGGGGGGGCGACGCGAGGAGGATGAGGGTTTTATCGCTATCCAAGTACCTACGCGGTAAGCGGCTGCTTCTCGTTTATATAGCGGTGGTCGCGGCCTACATCTCCTTCTTTTGGGCCTTTAAATATATCCCCACCCAGGACGGCCCGGCGAATCTCTCCTCGGCCGTCGTTTTTACGTCGCTCCTCGGCGGCCACTCTCCCTATACCGATTTCTACGAGCTTCGGTGGCGCCCGTCGCCTTATTGGGCGTACCACGCTTTCATGGCGCCTGTGCTGGCGGTATGTCGGCCGTTGGCGGCCGAGAAGATATTCGTTTCGCTGTACCTGGTCGTTTTCGCCTTGGCGGGGTGGTGCATAACCAAGGCGGCGGCCGGGAAGGCGTCGGCGCTCGGGTTGTTGTATCTGATATTCGCCACCTCGTTCCCTTTCCAGATGGGTTTTTTTAACTTCATGCTGGGCGCGGCGGCCGTCTTGTTGACGGTGGCATTTTTCTGGGCGCGCCGGGAGCGGGCGGGGTTGCGCTTCTGGATATTCCTGAATCTTTTGGCGACCGCCTGTTACGGCGCCCATCTTGTGGCGTGGTTCGCGGCGACGGTTTCGATCTGGGTTTTGAGTTACTGGTTGGTCCTGACGACGCCGCGGAAGAGGTTTTTTTCGTTGGCGCCCGTTTACCTCTTGCCCTCTTATCTTCTGCCTTTATACTACGGCGCGGTGACGCCGAAGAAGGGAGAGTACGTCTACCACAAATTGGGTTGGATGATTCGGGAGCTGGTCTCCGCCGATTTCCTCATCTCGTTCGGCTCGGCGCAGCGGTTCCTCGCGTGGGGCGTCGCGGCGCTGTTCGCGTTTCTGATAGCCGCCGCGGCGCTGGGCCGCCTTCGGGCGGCGCGCAGGTCATTGCGGCCTCCCGACGTTTTCGCGGCGGGGGCGGTTGTTTTCGTCGCAATATTTCTGGCCATGCCCGGCCGGACGCCGCAGGCGGCGTATTATATCTCCGAGCGGATGGCCTTATTTCCGTTTCTGTTTTTGACGCCCTGGCTGGCCGCGTGCGTTCCGCGCCGGCTCATGCGTTACGCCGCCGGCGTCGCGGTCGCGGCGGTTTTAGCGAATCTCCTGCCGCTGGGAAAATATTACGCCCGGGAGAACGCGAAGCTGGAAACGTTCACGTCGGGGTATTGCGCCGTCGCGCCGCGCGCGGTTCTGTTGCCCATAATTAAAGACCCGACGGCACGCGGTCGGCGGGTCGAGTCCTTGCGGCATGCGGCGGCCTATTACGTTATCGAGAGATACGGCCGCAACCTGGTCGACATGGCCGCGAACGCGGCGCATTTCCCCATAACCTACGCGCCCGGCGTCGCGACGCCGCGGTACGTCGGCACGTTTTCCAATCTGCGCGTCTACGATTTGGAAACGGCCCGCCCCGCGCCGGACGTCGTTATATCGTACAACATCAATCCCTTCGTCCCCGGCATCGGGCCCGTTTTCAAATACTACGCGCCCGTCTATTTCAAGGGGCGTCTTATTATTTATGAGAGGATGGCGGGAGTGTTGAAGAGGTGAGGGGGGGCTGAGAAGTGCCGCCGCGGCGGCGCGCTATTTTGATTTCCCTGCGCTCTCGGGTATTACGTTTATTTCCCGTAAACGGCGCGGGTCGGGGGCGCCCTCGCGCACGACGCGCAGGCCCCGGTAGCTCCGCACGCGGCGCGGCGGGAAGCGCCGGACGAAGGACGGCTCGTACGCGTCGCGCCATACCTTGCCGGCCATGTCGTCGGCGACGGGGATGCCCAGCAGGTAGAGCACGTTCGGCGCGACGTCGACGACGGAGGCGCCGCGCAGGGCGTAACCTCTCTTGACCGGGCCGCCGGCGAGCATGACGAACCCGGCCGGCGGCGTCGGGACGTCGCGGACGCCGGTGACGCGGCGCCGCTGCCACAGCGCGGAATAGAGCCGCCGCGACCGGCTCGCCGTTTCGCAGCCGTAGGCCGAGACGACGATTATGACGGCATCGTCGCCGACCCGCTCCGCGACGCGGCCGAGGTAGTCGTCCGCCCAGACGTTCGCCCGGTCGACGACGTTTCCCCATCGGTCCCCTCCGGCCGAGGTTCCCGGCCCCGTTGCGGGTCGATATCCCCACTACGTGCGCTGGAAACCGTCGACGGGACTGAAGTACGCCATCGCGAGGTCCGCCGGGTAATTCTCGAGTAGCGCGAGCGAGACGTCCTCCTGGGTCCTCCCCCGGGCGTATTCCAGGTAGAAAAGGTCGTCGTACGCGGGGGAGGCGCCGGCGGCCAATAGCCGCGCCCGGGCCTCGTCGCGCAGCTCGTTCGGCGTGTACTCGGACAAGCCCCACGCCGCGGCGAGGCGAGGCGGGTAGGCCGCGGCGATTCCCAGCACGCCCCAGGCGTTGTCGAAGGAATCGATTTCGGAGATGACGGCGCCGTCGACGACGTCCGGCGGCCGCGTCGTAGGCCAGCACGAAACCGTAGTCGCCGCACCCGCTTCCGAGGAGACGTTCCAGAGGGCCGGTACGCGGCGGTCGGTGGCGGCGAAGGGCCGGCGTTCGGCGAGGCCGGCTTTCGCCAAAAGCGGCAGTAGCGTCCGGTGGGGTAAGATGCGCAGGGGCGTCGATGCGCCGCGAATTTTCATGTGCTCGGAGTCGGTCACGCCGTGGTCGGCGGGGTGGAAACCGGTGGCGACGGTATTCCAGGCCGGGGGCGAAAGCCCGGGGGGTACGGCGGCGAGTTCGCCGCTCGCCCCCTCCGTTATCAACCGGGCGAAGTTCGGCGCGAAGCCGGCTTCCGCGAGGGGGACGACGACGCCGGCATCCAGGCCGTCCATACCGACCAGGTAGACGTTGAGGCCGGAGTCGGCGCGGCTGACGACCGGTTTTTCGTAGAGAGTTGCGGGTTCTTCGCCGGCCCGGCGGGCGACGGGCAACGCGCACAGCAGGAGGGGGATAGCCGCGAGCCAAACGTAGCGCCCGAGGCCGTCGGTGAAGCGCGGGCCGAAGGCCGCGGCGGCGACGAGCACGAGCGCGCCGACCGCGGACGACGCGTAGCCGTAAACGGCCAGCGCCGTGTGCGCCGCGGCCGGGACGCATAGCCGGTAGAGCGCGGCGTTTTCCCGGAAGACGGCCCCGGCGGCTACGAGCACCAACGCCGCGAACACGGCCAGTCCTATGCCCCGGCCGCGGAGCCAGGCCGCGACGCCGCCGAACACCCACGCCGCGGCGCCGACCGCGAGGGCCGCGGCCGCGGCCAACGCCGCGTACAGGGCGCCGACGCCCGCGCCCAGCGCGAGCGTATCGCGCCCGCTCCACGTGGCGGCCGGATTCAACAGCGCCAAAAGCGCCAGGACCGCGGCGCCGTAGAGTATTACGACGGCCGCGGTCCCTTTAACGACGCCTAACGTGACGTTTCTTCGCCTGTCCGTCGAGGGCCCTTTCGGTTTATCTTACTGGATGCCGCTCAAGTACGCGCCGTATACGCCTTTGCGCAGCTTGGCGTGGTCGACGCTGTAGACCGCCACGTTCGAGCCCTCCGGCCGGAAGACTTCGCGGAACGCGTCCCCGCCGTAATCGACGCGCACGATCGTAAGCTCGCTTTCTTTCTGTTCCATCGGTACTTGCCCCAGGCCCTTGTAGCCCACGTACCATATCGATCTCAAACTGGGCCGCCGCGCCAGCACGGAGGGCTCGAGCACGACGTACCGGACGTCGTATTGGGTCAGGATGGCCTGCACTTCCCGAATCCCGCCCAGCGGCCAGTACAGCGAAGGCCGGTCGTATTGATACAACAGCTCGATGACCCGCGGCCACGTGACGACGACGTCGTCGGGGGCCGTGTTCTCCGCCAGCCACGTCGCAACCTCGTTGACTTCCGCATAGGCTTTCCGGTCGTCCGCCTTCAACGTGAGGCCCAACGGCCGCACGAGGGGGAATACCATCGCGACCACGAGCGCCGCCGCGGCCCAGCGCCGACGGTTTTCGAACAGCGCCGTTACCCGCCACACGCCGGCGAGGCCCAGCGGTATAATCAATAAGTAGAACGGCACGAAGTACCGGTACAGCTCCCAGCCGTACGCCGCCAGGCCGAGGAGGGAGGCGAGCAGGGCCAGCGCGGGGAATACGAGCGCGCGGCGCCGGCGAACCAGCGGAACGGCGACGATGGCGAAGGCCACGAAGGCCACCAGCGGCGCGCCGGCGTACGGGTCGTTGAGGTGCAGGTTGCCGAGGAATAAGGGCTCGAGCGCGCGCCACAGGCCGCGCGCGTAGCGGCCCAGTAAGCCGAAGAAATCGTAGGAGGCGAAGAAGCCGGACCAGCTCGGCACGTGCCGTTTGATCGCCCACACCTGGTCGAAGTTGGGGGCGATTGCGAAAAATTTGGCCTGCGAGTAGAACGGGTCGCCGAAGGCGGCGGCGTTGCGGATCCACCACGGCAGCGCCGCTACCGCGAACGCCCCTGCCGAAATCGCCGCCGGGACTATGCCCCGGCGCCGGTAGACGACGACCAGGGCGACAACGTACGCGAGCAGCAGCAGCGCGCCGTTCAGGCGGCAGAGGTACGATAGGCTTAAAAGGATGCCGACGAACAAGGGTCTAATAAGCGAAGGCCGTTCCCGCTCGAAGTCGCCGGCGACGGCGAGCGCGCCGCAGAACAAGAGGGTGAAGTAAACCTCGGGTTGGACGCGCACCGAGAACCACAGGAAGGCCGGCTCGAGCGCCGCCAGCGCGACGCCGCCCAGGGCAAGCCCCGGGCCGAGCCACCGCCTGAGCAGTACATACAGCAAAGCGAGCGCGCCCAGACAGACCACCAGCGATAAGACGCGCGCGGCCGCGGCCGAGTCGGCGCCCAACGCGAAGGTCGCCGCCGTGACGAGGGGCGTCAGCGGCTGGAGATTGCCTTCGGGATGTACGACCGGCCCCAATTCGCCGTAGAAGTCCCATTTCGCGTAGGTGGTGTAGCCGCGCCCCTGCGCGAGGTTGCGGCCGACTTCCAGGTAGCGGCCGGCGTCGCCCTCGGGCAAAGCGTTGTGGAGGAAGCACCAGATCCTTGGGGCCAAGGCGAGTACTAATATCAACGCGAGTATAATTACCTCGGCCCGTCTCGATAATTTCGGATTCGTCATCATAGTGCCCGATTTTAGCAAATCTTCGGCTTATAGTAAAGCCCCGGAAGAGCCGCGGCGAGGTTTTCGTCGTATTGCTATTTACAACGTTGTCGGCTAAGATTATAATAGGGCGAAGGTTATGGTGGAGCCGCGGAAAATTATAAGGATCGTCGCTCGCCTCCGGCAGGGCCGCCTCGCGGCCGTAGTCGCCGGCGCGGCCGCGTGCGTCGGCGCGTGGGCGGCAACGGTCGCGCTCGTCGCCGCGGCGTTGTCGGCGCCGTTGGGGTGGGGGGCGGCGGCGGCGTGCGCCGCGGTCCCGGCCGCGGCTGCGGCCTACGCGCTTTGGCGTTTCTGGGGCCGCGGCCTGGTCGCCCTCGCTCGTTTGAGCGGCGCGGTGCGGGCGGCCGAGGCGCGGGTGCCGGCGCTCCGGCGGCGCCTCGGCTCGGCGTACTACGTGGCGCGGGGGGCCGGCGTCGAACGCGGGAC
Organism: bacterium; assembly: GCA_035528975.1. GTDB lineage: Bacteria > RBG-13-66-14 > B26-G2 > WVWN01 > WVWN01 > WVWN01. The sequence continues at coordinate 4,209 of DATKXQ010000141.1, read as the reverse complement.
GTCGCCGGAGCTGGCCGACGCCTTCGTTCGGGACGTGGAGCGAAGCGCTCCGGAGGGGCTCAGGGCGCCGCTGCCGCCGCGGTTCCGTTACCTGCCGTTCGGGTTGCTCTCGGGGGCGCTGGCGGCCTGGTTGGCCGTCGGCCTCGCGGCGCCGGGGTTTCTGGGCGACCGCTTGACGGCGTTGGCCGAGGCGGCGCCGGCGGGCGGCGGCCTTATAGCGAGCGTGTCGCCGGGAGACGCGCGCGTCGGCGTCGGCGCGGCCGTAGCCGTCGAGGCGACGCTGCGCGAGGATTTCGGCGGGGCCGCGGCCGTCGTCGTAGAGCGGGGCGGCGCGACGAGCGAGACGCCGATGGAAAGCCGCGGCGCGCGGAAGCTTGCCGCGGTCGTCGACGCGGGCGCCGAGGATTTCCGCTACTACGTCGTCGCCGGCGGCGAGAAGAGCCGGCGCTTTAAAGTGGAGGTCGTGCCGCCGCCTTCGTTCGGCGAACTCCGCATAACGGTGACGCCGCCGCCGTACGCCGGTTTGCCGGCGCGGGCGCTGCCGCCCGGCGAGGGTTACGTCCGCTCGCTCGCCGGTTCCCGCATCGGCATTAACGTCGCGGCGGAAGGCGCCGACGCCGTGGAAGTGGAGGCCCCCGGCGACGTCCGCGAACGGCTCGAGCGCGAGGGGGATAATTATACGGGCGGTTTCACGGTGACGCGGGCCGGCGTGTATCGCCTCAAGGCCGCGTCGCGGTGGGGCTCGGCCGCGACGCCGTACTTCGGCGTCGACGTCGACCCGGATACGCCGCCGGAGGTAGTCGTCGTCGAGCCGGCCCGGGACCTGATAATAACCGATACGGCGCGCTCGCCGCGCCTTCGGTTCACGTGCGCCGACGACTTCGGCCTGGGCGCCGTCCGCGTCGTATACTACGACGAGGCGACGGGCCAAAGGTTGACGGGGGAGGTCGGCTCGGGCGCCGGCCGCACGGAGCTGGAGGGCGAGGTCGACCTTATCCCGCCCGGCCTCGAGCTCTTCCCCGGCGCCGTCGTCACGTACTACGTGGAGGCATTCGACAACGACGTCGTGAACGGCCCCAAGGCCGGCCGCTCGGCCACCTACCGCTTCCGCTTCCCCTCCGCCGCGGAGATGTTCGAGCAGGTGAACGAGGAGATGACGGCGGGCGTTTCGGACCTGGAGGGCCTGCGCGCACAGACGCGGCGCCTGCGCGAGCAGCTGCGGGACGCGGCGGCCGGGAAGGGCGACACGCCGTCGCGGCACGAAGTGCGCGAACTCGCCGCCGAGCACGAGCGGCTGCGGCGCGAGTTGCTCGAGGCGACGGAGCGGCTGGAGGCCATGCTCGAGCGCGCCGAGGACAACGTCATAAGCCCCGAGCTGGCCTCGAAAATGCTGGAGGCCCGCCGGCTGTTGAACGAGGCGCTCGACGAGGAATCGAAGGAGGCCCTCCGCAAGTTGTCCGAGGCGCTGCGCGAGGTGGACCCGGAGCGCATCCGCGAACTCATGGAACAGGTCAAGCTCGACCAGGCGGAGATCGAGCGGCGGCTGGAGCGGGTCATAGACATATTGAAAGAGGCCCGGCGCGAGGAGCTGCTGCGCAACCTCGCCCTCTGCGCCGAGGAGCTGGCGGACCGCCAGCGCGACGTCGCCGAGCGATTGGAGGACGCCGACGCCGCGGGGCGCCAGCGGGAGCTCGCGGCCGATATCCCCGCGTTGGCCGCCGATGTTGAAGAGGCGGCGCAGACGTTCGACGAGGTCGACGCGGAAGTCGCGGCCCGGCTGCGCGAACTCGCGAAGGAATTGGCCGAGGGGCGGGGTCGCCGCGCCGCGGAGGACGCCGCCGAAGACCTCGCCCGGGGCGACCCCGCGGGGGCGGCCGAAGGGGCCGAGACTTCCCAAAGCGAACTCGAGGATGCGGCCGCGGCCTTGAGGGACCTCGCGGAGCGGTACCGCGAAGGCAAGCGCCGGGCGCTGCTGGCCGACATGGACCGGGCCATCGAGCGGGTCCTCGCGGCCTCGCACCGCGCCGAGGCGCTGGCCGCGGAGCTCGCCGCCGGGAACGCGGGCGCGGGATTCACGGGTCGGCAGAAGGGCCTGGCGGCCGAGGTCGGCAGCATCGCCAAGGAGGCCGCGGCGGCCGCGGCGAAGTCGCTCCTGGTGCCGACCGCCGTCGGCGAAGCGCTCGGCGACATCGGCGACGAGGTCGAAGCCGGCGCGAAGAACTACGAGCTCGGCAACCTGCGCGCCGCGGCCGAGGCGGACGTGCGGGCGCTGGCGGGCCTGAACGTCGTCGCGGCGGCGCTGCTGGAGGCGCGCGCCAACGTCGCCGCGGCCGGCTCGTCGATGGGCCTGGCCGAGATGATAGAGCGGATGAAAGCCCTCGCCGGGGCGCAGGGGCAAGTCAACCGCCAGGGGAAGTCGTTGTTCTCGATGATGCCGGGGATGTCGCCTTCGGAGCTCCAACTCGCGCTCGAGCGGCTCGCCGCGGAGCAAGCGTTGATAAGACGCGGCCTGGAGAAGTTGGCGAACGAGGGCCGGGGGCGCGGCGCGGAGAAGGCGGGCGACCTCGGCGGCCTGGCGAAAGACATGGAGGAACTCGAGCGCGAGCTCGAGGCGGGGCGGTGGGACGAGCGCCTCGTCGAGAAGCAGGAGAAGTTGCTCGAGCGTATGCTCTCGTCGACCCGGGCCCTCCGCGTCCAGGGGCGCTCGAGCCGGCGCCGGGCGGAGGCGGCCCGGGAGTACGGCGCGCCGACCGTAGCGCCGCTGCCCGGGCGCCTTACGGCGCCGCGGGCCGAGGCCGGCCCCGCCAGCGGCCCCCCGGCGGCGGGGTACGTGCCCGCCGACCTCCGCGGCGCGGCCGCCGATTACTACCGCCGCCTGGCGGGCGGAGAGTGAGGGTCTCGCGATGCGCCAAAGCGTAATTATATCGATAATCGTTTTCGCCGTAGCGGCCTTTCCCGCGGCGGGCGCCTCGCTCCGCGACGCGGCGACGTATCTGGCGGCGGGAGAGGGGGAAGCGGCCGCGGCGGAGCTGACGGCGTACGGCCGGGGCGAGCCGACGGCGCCGCTGGCCAACCAGGCGCTGGACTGCGTTTTGCTTTTGTATAAGAATAAACTCGAGCCCAAGTCCCTGGCGCCGTACGTGGACGCCCTGGCGCTTCTGGCCGACGGGTACGCGTCGACCGCGGACGCGGTGTTCCGCGAGATGGCGGCGGACGCGAAATTGCCGTGGGCCCTGCGCGGCCGGGCGGCGCTCCTGGCGGCGGACATGGACACCGGCGGCGACCGCCTGCGCCTTTTGGAGAGCGCGTGGCGCGAGTGCGACGACGACACCGGCCGCCTCCTGGCGGTGGCGCTGGCCGAGGCCTATTACGACGCGGGACGGGTGGAGGAAGCGCGCGCGGTCCGCGACGAATTCGCGCGGCGTTTCCCCGGCGACGAGGGTTTAAAATATTTCGCATATCTGGTCGAAGAGGACGGACGATAGGAGCGCTCGTGGAACCGGAAAATCAGGTAACGGTCGTCATCGACGCGGCGCCGTTGGCCGAGCTGCTGGTGGCAAGCAGCCCGCGGCCCATTCTACCGGAGCTCTCGTACGCGCGGGTCCGGCTGGGCTACAGCCGCCGCACGCGCGAGGAGGTCCGACGGCTCCTGGAGGAAAAGGGCCTCGCCGGCGAGAAGGTGAACGCGTTGCTGGACGAACTCTGGCGCCAGGGCGTGGAGCTCGAGCCCGGGCCGGAGGTCGAGGCCTACGAGGACCCGGCCCGCGACGAGGGCCTGCGGCTCGCCGTCGCCGCGCCGCCGGCTATTTACCTCACCGCCGACGAGAGCCTGGTGGAGCTGGGCGTCTGGAAGGACGTCGACATCGTCGGCGACGTGGAGGAAGTGCGCCGGATCCTGCTCGCGCACGAGGACACGGCGATCGTCTTTCGCGCGCGCTCGGAGCCGGAGGCGATCCGCGTGGCCGCCGCCCTCGAGGAAGCGGGCGTCGAGGCGCAGGTCATATCGCAACAGGTCCCGTGGTATAACGGCGTCCTGGTCGTGGGCCAGGGGTTTTGGGGCGAAATAATGGTATTCGAGAAGGACCGCGAGCGGGCGGAGAAGGTGATCGAGGGGTTGGACCTTTAACCGGTTTTCTCGCGATAGGATTTTAAGAACAACTAAGGCCGCTCTACGGGGCGGCCTTTACCCTTTCGGGGGCGTACTTATAT
>DATKXQ010000140.1:0-2175 GCA_035528975.1 bacterium | reverse complement strand
TGGTATTGGCGGCGTATTCGGGGGCGCGGTCCCAGGCGATGTTGGGTTTTACGAGAACGCTGTCGCCGGTCTTTATGAATTTACCCAGGCCGCCGATTTTTACGAACGCTTTCGAGAGCAGGGCCTTGTAGTTCGTACCTTCGCAGACGACCAGCTTGGCGGTCTTGTGAGGCGCATAAGGCCACACGGCGTCATCGGCGCCGAAGGCTTCCCGCCCTAAAAGCGCCGCGGCGCCGGCGGCGATGCCGAGGTTCCTGAAGAATTCGCGTCGACTAAAACTCATATTCGTTCCCCCTTCTTGCTTGGGACAACGCCGTCGTTACGGCGGCCGCCGCGGCGACGGCAAAATATTCGCAAATTATTGACTTATCAAGCGTAATTATAACTAACCGTACTAATGAAGTCAAGTATAGCCGACGGCGAATGCGAATCGCGATTCGTCCCGTTACTCGCGGCGGTTTCGGAAAAAGGTTCGGAGTAACGCGGCGCATTTATCGGCGAGGACGCCGCCGCGGACGGCGACGTGGTGATTGAAAGGCGCGGCGGGGACGTCGAGGACCGAGCCGCAGCCGCCGAATTTCGGGTCCGCGGCGCCGTAGACGATGCGGTCCAGCCGCGCCAGTACGGCGGCGAACGCGCACATGGGGCAGGGCTCCACGGTCACGTACATCGTGCAGCCCGTCAGGCGCCAATCGCCCACGGCCGCGCCGGCCTTGCGCAGGGCCTCGAGCTCGGCGTGAGCCACGGCCTGGTTCGTGGCCTCGGTCCGGTTTCGCCCGGTGGCTATGACGGCTCCGTCGCGGACTACGACGGCGCCCACGGGTACCTCGCCCGCCTCGGCGGCCTCGACGGCCGCGGCCAACGCTCCTTCCATATACCGTTCGTCGTCGCTCGCGTTTACCATGCGAACCTTTCAGTTTGTTTTGATTCTATTCAAATTATATGATAATCTCGGCCGATTATGCTACGCAAAACAATATTCGTCGGCCTCTTCCTGGCCCCGGTGTGGGCCGCGGCGGCCGCCGATTTCCCGTATTATTATAAACTCGAGCCGCCGGCCGAAGAACGCTACGGCGGCAACGAAGTCGTCACGAGCGGCGGCTATATGCCGCTGGAGGCGCGGGAGTTCCCCGGCTCGGTGCGCGTTCTGGACGGCGAAACGCTGCGGAACCGGGGATATATGTGGCTGGGGCAGGCGCTGGCCGAAGAGGCGGACGTCTACGTGGAGTACGTGCCGGGCCGCGAGGGGCCGACGATGACGCCCCGGTTCCGGGGCTCGAGCGGCCGCGAGATCTTGCTCCTTATCGACGGCGTCCCGGCCAACGACCTGGGTACCGGCCGAGCCGACCTCAAGCTCATACCGATGGAGGCGATAGCCCGGGTGGAGGTGTTCCGCGGCCCGGCGTCCTTCCGGTTCGGCGACGGGGCCGTGGCGGGGGTCGTGAACGTCGTGACGATGCGCGGGCCGCGCGAGGCGGCGCGCGCCCTCATCTCCGCCTCGGACGGGACCTTCGACACCGAGCGCTACCGGTTCAACTTCGGCATGACGGCCCGGGGCTTCGACATGTACGCGTCCGGGAACCAGATCCTCACGATGGAGCCGAACGCGTGGGAGCGCAACGCGTTCGCGAACGTAGACGGCCGGGTGGCGCGGCGCTGGGGTGACGCCGGGGAAGTCGACCTCGCGTACGGCCACTTCGCCGGCAGCGAAAACGTACTGCATCCCTGGGGATGGGAGGACGTTTTCGGGATGGCTCCGGCGCTTCAAGATAATTCGCACGACCGCGTACGAGCGGCGGCGAGGCGCCGGTGGGGGGCCGGGGATTTGCGGGCCGAGGGTTACTTCGCGCAGACGACGACCCGGTTCGCCGACGACCAGACGCGGCGGGCATACCGGACCAAAGGCCGGGAAGAAGCCGGTAAGGTTTCGTACGTAATACCCCATTGGAACGGGAGTTCTTTCGCGGTCGAGGTCGGCGGGGCGTTGAAGGAGAACGTCCACAGCGGCGACGAGGCCGCGGTCTTGTCCGGTAGGGTTTTGGAGGAGATGCGGCCGAGAGAAAACCTCTATCTGGCGTTGGGGGCGGCCTACGACGGGATGCCGGGCGTGGGCGGCGCCTTGAGCCCGCGGCTGGCCGCGACGGCGCTTCTCGGCGCCGGGTTCAAGGCCTACGG